>JAVCCG010000125.1 GCA_030765605.1 Candidatus Alcyoniella australis | reverse complement strand
GGCGAGAATAAACAGCAAGAAAAGGCTTGAAATAATAGGCTTCATCTGTCTATCCTTCCGCTGTTAACTGAATCATTACAGAAAACCAAGGCTGATGTTGCCATTGTAATGCCTCAATGCATCTTAGAGAACGACTTTAATGCAACGGGGAGAGTGTCCTTTGCTTGATTCGACCGGCATTGTTCACAGGAGGAATGATAGCATCGTTTATCTGTGCTTTTCCTCCGACTTGAGGACTCCAAGCCTCAAGGTCGGCAACCTGGGACATAACGTCTGTGGGGACTGGATTAAGCTGCCGATGAGGTCGCCGGCATGTCTCCGATGAAAGACCAGATATTCTATCATCGCGCTTATAAGAAGCTGGCGCGCACGCGCTTGAGCAACCTGCTAAAATTTTTGATCTTGGTTATCCCGATCGACCTGGTGATCGCGGTCTTCTATTTCCGTCTGATGCGTTCTTTCGTCGGGGTGGTTCGCGAGATCCTGCTGCGCTGCGGAGTCTACACCCAGATCGAGACCTGGCCGTTTCTGCCATACGTGTTTCGCGATGTTTATCTGCTTGATATGGCCGTGGTTTACCCCTCGCGCCAGTTTGCCTTGATCAACTTCGGCGTCTCGGTTTTAGTGGTGGCGTTGCTGCCCAGGCTGCGGATCATCCCGCGGCCGCTGATGGTTTGGGTAGTGTTCGTCGCGTTGATCAATACGGTCTCCTCGGCCTTTTTCACGCTGATTCCGGAACTGTTCCCCTACGACATAGTGCTGTTCTCATCGTTGTATATGGGAACCCAGCTCGGGATGTGGCTGTTGATTCCGCTGATTCTGGCGATCGCCCTGACACCGCTTCCGGCACATATTCTTGAGAAACTGTCGATTGTGGTTCTAACCGTAATCTACTCCATCGCCTTCGGAGCGGTGCGCTACGCGGCGTTCCTGTATGTGATGTACAAGTCTTCCGTGCTCTACATGGCGGCGATGTTCTTCACCTTCGGACCGTTGTTCGACTTTGTCTACGTGGTCGGGATCTACTCGATCTACGTCAGCGTGATGGCGAACAGGCTGCAGCGTCATCAGGAGATTTGGCGTTGGTTGTTCTGATCCTCAAGCTGTACATGATCCTGGTGGTGATCCTGATGGTCGCCTACGCGGTGCGGCACTATACCTTTACGGTCAACCGCGTGATGGGCGAGCAGCGGCTGTATTATCAGGACATCGTCGATTCGGATCTGCCCAGGATTTCGGTGCTGATCCCGATGCACGATGAGGAGCGCGTGGCGCGCCAGGTGATCAACTCGCTGCTGCGCTGCGACTACCCGATCGACCGGATGGAGATCATCCCGATCAACGACCACTCGACCGATCGCACCGAGCAGGTGCTCAACGAGCTGGCGGCCAAGCACAAATGCGTCAAGCCGATGCACCGCAAAGAGGGCAAGCGCGGCAACCCCGCGGCGCTCAACGACGTGCTGCCGATAGCCACCGGCGAGATCATGCTGGTCTTTGACGCCGATTACCTGCCCAATAAAGGCACGCTGCGCGATCTGGCGATCTCGTTCAAGGATCCCGAGGTCGGCGCGGTGATGGGCCGCGTGATTCCGATCAACACCAAGGTCAATCTGCTGACCCGGTTGCTCGACCTAGAGCGTAGCGGCGGCTATCAGGTCGACCAGCAGGCGCGGCATAACCTGCGGCTGATCCCGCAATACGGCGGCACGGTCGGCGGGTTCAGACGCGAGCTGGCCATGGCCTTCGGCGGCTTCGACACCTCGGTGCTGGCCGAGGACACCGACCTGACCTTCCGCCTGTTCATCAACGGCTGGAAGGTGGTCTACGCCAACCGCGTCGAGTGCTACGAAGAGGCGCCCCAGACCTGGGAGGTGCGTGCGCGGCAGATCAGACGCTGGTCGCGCGGACACAACCAGGCGATGTTCAAACACATGGGTGGCCTACTGCGCTCCAAGCACCTGTCGCGCGGGGAGAAGTTCGACGGATTTATGCTGCTGTCGATTTACACGATTCCGGTGTTCCTGTTCACCGGCATTCTGGACTCGGTGACGTTGTTCTTCCTAGGCGAGATGCAGATCCTCGAGAGCCTGATCGTCTTTCTGTTCGTGGCCGGCTACAACACCTTCGGCAATTTCGCGCCGTTCTACCAGATCGGCACGGCCTCGCTGCTCGACGGCGTGACTTACCGCATCCGGCTGCTGCCGTTCCTGCTGTTCTATTTCCTGCTCAACATCTGGAATACGACGGTAGGATTTTTCGAAGCGCTGGGCGACCGCTTGCGCGGCCGTGAGGCCGAGTGGACCAAGACCAAGCGTTTCAGAAAGGTGGACGAGTCGTGAGCCGATCCGGCGCACTGTTGCTGGTGCTGGCGCTGGCGCTGAGCATCGCGCTGTGCTGTGCGGCCTGGGCCCAGGAGGGCCAGGCCCCGGAGCCGCAGCCGACCGCCGAATCCGTTGCGGCTCAGCCCACGGCGCAACCCGAGGCAACGGCCGAGCCTCTGCCGGAACCGGCATCCGACCAGACCGATATGCTCGGCGAGCCGCTGGAGCCGACCGAACAGACCGAACAGGTCGAGATCGAGGGCTTCGTCGATCGATCGGTCGACCCCTCGTTGCGCCGACCGTACTATCCGCTGCTGGTGATTTTGGTATTTTCGCTGATGACGATCCTGCCCTTTATCTCGGGTATGATCGAGGTGCTCAATCCGCGCGACGAGTACCCGCTGCCGGTCAAGATGAGCTACAGCAAGGATCCGCGCTACCTTGGCAAATCGGCGCGCCGGATTTTCGTCAAAGCGCTGGGCGAGCGGATCAACGAAGAGGGCATGCAAAAGGTCCGCATGTCCAAGGAGGAGCTGGTCGAGGTCA
The DNA here is from genome assembly GCA_030765605.1 of Candidatus Alcyoniella australis. Taxonomy (NCBI): domain Bacteria; phylum Candidatus Lernaellota; class Candidatus Lernaellaia; order Candidatus Lernaellales; family Candidatus Alcyoniellaceae; genus Candidatus Alcyoniella; species Candidatus Alcyoniella australis. Next base: position 12,219 of record JAVCCG010000125.1, on the reverse strand, counting down.
GCCGTTCCAAGCACGTTCCGGCGGGCGAGCAGATCGAGCACGCGATGTACGTGCCCGGCGATCTGGTCGCCAAAGAGAAGATCAATTTCGAGAAGGACATCTATGTCACGGGCGACGCGACGGTCGGTCCGGAGAGCCGGCTGCGGGCGATTGCCTGCGACGGCCGGCTCGAGCTGGGCGCGAACTGCCGAATCTCGCGCTGGGCCGATTGCGAGCAGCAGGTCCAGATCGGCGAGGGCTGCGTTTTAGGAATCAGCTGCTCGAGCCTCAACGAGATCCACCTGGGGGACAAAATCGTCTTCCGCAGGCTCTACGGCTACAAGATCACAACGCCGGACTACCACAACAGCGAGCCGCACCTCGAGACTCGATCTCCCCAGCGCGAGCGGATCGATCCAATGAACATCAAGACGATCAAGGACGTGGCCACAGTGCTCGACGGCGATATCTCCATCGCCTCCGCGGCTGATATCGACCACGACCTGATCGTGCGCGGCGACCTGGCTTTTGGCGAGAAGGTAATGATGCGCGGTTCGGCGCGGGCTTACGGTTTTATCGAAGTCGGCAAGGGTACGGTGGTGCTCGGCGACCTATTTGCCGAAGGACCGATCAAGCTCTGCCAGGGCGCTGAAGTGCTCGGACACGTGTTCTCGCAAGAATCCGTGGTCGCCGAGGAGGGAGCGCGCATGGGCGCGGCGGGAACGATCAAGTCGGTTATCGGCAAGAAAGCGATCACCCTGGGCAAAAACGTGGCCGCGCACGGCTACGTGCTCACCGAGGGTAAGGGAATAGTCCGATGCGAAGAGTCTTCATAAGTCTGATCATTATCGCCTGCGTGGCCGTGGTGATCCTGGGCATGCGCACGATCACGGAGATCAACCAGATCTCCGATCGCGCCGACCTACGCGTTGTATTAGCCTACAACTCCAAGAGCGTTGAACAGTACGGCTACGTGCTCGATGCTTATTCCAGCGTGTTGCTCGAGGAGGGCGTGCCGTTCGAACGCCTCGAATTGAATATGCTGCTCAGCCTCAACCCGGTCGAGCTGCCCGAACACGTGCCGGCGATCATCTTTCCCGACGGCGCGTGCCAGAGCATGGTCAACGCCTTTGAGCCGTGGCTTGAACGCTACACAGAAGCCGGGGGCTCGGTGTTCTTGGCCTTCGACGCCGGCACCCGGACCTACTCCGGCGATTTCCGCAACAACCCGCTGACCATGCGGCTTGCCGGGGTCGATTATCTGAATTACGACGAGTTGCGCGACGATGCCTTCGGCCTGGCCCACATCCGCTTCCGCGGAGAGCTGGGGCGCGATCGCTGCCAGATTCCGCTGGGCAAGGTCGACGAAGAACAGTACATGGTCGGATACGGTTACGGTCGGCTGATGTATAATGCGATCAGCTCCAAGCTGACCCCATTTTCCCAGGGCATCGAAGTGCTGGCGGACTCGGTGTTCGACAATGGACGCAGTTGTCCGGCCGTGACGCTCAACCGTTTCGGTAAAGGGCTGGCGATGTGGGTCAATCTGCCGCTGGGCTACGTCAAGGCCTACGGCGACGACCTGCCGTTGCGCGCAATGCTGCGCACCTTCCTGTTCGACGAGGTACACATTCCGCACCTGCTCAGCGTTCCCGACGGCATCGGCGGGCTGGTGATCAACTGGCACGTGGACTCCAACATCGAGTGGGATTACATGCCGATCCTGTTTGAAAAGGGCTATCTGCGGCCCAACATGGAGTACTCGATCCACATCACCGCCGGCGATTTCCTCGACGAGCCGGGCGACGCCCAGGGGTTCGAGGCCGATGGCGGCGGGCTGGAGTTCGTGCGCGAGCTGGCCAAGCATGGGGCCATCGGTTCCCACGGCGGTTGGGGACACAACTGGTTTGCCTTTTCCATCGACCGCGGTGTTTTCGGCGAGAAGGAGATCGAGGAGAACATCAACCGCAATTCGCTGTGTCTGGAAAACATCGTCAACTACCCGATCGTCGAATATTCCGCGCCCGTGGGCGTGCACCCGCAGCCGCTGGCAACCCAGATTCTCGAGCGCAACAACTACGTGGGCTACTACTACACCGGCGATACCGGCTCGGCCCCCAACCGCAGCTTCTACGACGGCAAGATGGTAAGCGAGCGGGTCCTGGCCTTTCCGGTGATGCCGATGGGCACCAGCGCCTCGCTCGAGGAGTTCGGCATCAAAGACGACGCGTCGGAATCTCAGGTGAGGCAGTGGCTTGAACAGACCGCGCAGTTCACGATGAGCAACCGCTGCATCCGGTTGATCTACTCGCACCCCTACAACCTGTTCGAGACATACAACGGCCACCTGTACGGCCCGGAGTTCGTCAGCTTCTTCTCCGAGGTCGAAGGTCTGATCGACGAGGGGCGGATTCAGGTCAAGTCGATCACAACGTTTGCCCGTTTTCTGTTGCGCTTTTACAAGACCGATTACAGCTTCAACATCGCGGACCGCGGGATGGAAGTACGACTGAACAATCCAGAGGGACTCGAGCAGATCACCGTGGCGATACCGCGAGGGCAATACGCCAGGCCCGTCGGTGACGGACTGCGCATCCTAGAGGACCAGCAATACTACTATGCCGTCATCGAGGACCAGGGCAATGAAAAGGTTCTTAACCTTAACCGTCTGTAGTCTATTGATGATGGCCGCCCTGAGCAGTTGCACGAGCCAACGACACCCGGCGTTGCGGGTGCTCGAGTTCTTTCGCCCGATCGACATCGACGTCTACTTTGTCGAGCCCTATGCGATCAACCTGTTCTCGATCTACGCCCTGCGCCACGACCTGGATTACTCGGGAGTCGAGAGCTACATCGACTGGTACTTCAACAACCTGAACTACCCGGACAAGAACGGTCTGACCGGCAGCATTTACGACTACACGATCTACCGCAATGGCCACCAGGTGGCCAACAACACCTACGACTCGGTCGACGCCTACGCCGGCACGTTCTTGATTCTGCTCTGGGAGTACTACCAGCGCACGGGCAAGCGCGAGCTGCTCGACGCCAACCACTTCAAGATTCTCGACATCGCCTATCTGATATTGCACCTGCAGGAATCCGACGGCTTGGCGCGCGCCATCCCCGAGCAGAGCCAAAAATATCTGATGGACAACTGCGAGAACTACGGCGGGCTGGGGGCGTTCATCAAGCTGTGCGAGGCGCTGGGCTGGCCCGACACCGACTACTACGAGCAGGCGCGGCTGGCCCTCAAGCATGGTATCGAGACCAAGCTCGACGTCCAGCAGGACCAACTCTATCTGTGGGCGGTTGACGATGGCGCGATCCACCGTTCGAGCTGGGGCACGTTCTACCCCGACGCCTTCGCCCAGATCTTCGTGATCCTCTACGGATTGATCGAGCCCGACTCGGAGCGCGCCCGCTATATCTGGAACGAATTTATCTCGCGCTACGATCCGGAGCAGGGATACCAGATGGACATCCTGCAGCAGGTCGTGGTTAACATGACCCGGGAGAAGATGGTTGGCTTGTAGAACTACTCTTGCCGCGCTGTGCATTTTGACCTGCCTGCTGCTGGTGGCCGCTCCGGCGTTTTGCGCCGACACCGCCGAAGAACGCGCCAAGCTGCGCGAGGGGTTGAGTTACCGCGGCGACGCAGACTTCGTCTGGGAACACCTGACGCCCAACGACGACTACGGCGACTGGTACTCGGCCTACCTCACCGGCTATTTCCGGGTCCATCCGCGGATCACGCCGTTTGCCCAACTGGGCATGCACACCCGCGAGCTCGAGGGCGAGGCGGTCACCGGTACGGTCGGCGCCTACGTCAATTGGTTCCGCTACCTCTCGACCTACACCGCCCTGGGTACGGGCACCGAGTCGCTGTTCACGCCGATGTGGCGCGTGGATCACGACTTCACCTTCATCCTGGGATCACTGCCGCTGACCTTTACCCTCGGGGCCGGACACATCCAGTATTGGGACGACCACCACGACTGGTACGTGGCCGCCGGACCCACGCTCTACCTGCCGTACTTCATTGCCGACTACCGGCTGACGCGTAACGAATCCAACCCCGGCGCGGTCGAGTCCTGGAGCCACGGCGTGACCCTCGGCGTTGGTTCCGAGGGCTTGTTCTGGATCTTCCTGGGCACGACCTTCGCAGCCCAGGCTTACACCGCGACCAACGTGGCCGACCGCCAGGAGGTTCGCCAGGATACCTGGGAGATCAACCTGAGCCACAGCCACTGGATCGGCCGTACCTGGGGCCTGAAGTGGCAGGCTGCCTACCTCAACCTTGGTGATCCTCCCAAATCCGGCTATGAGAAATGGACCGCCGGCATCGGCGTGTTCAAAGAGTTCTAGCCCGGGTTGTTCATGAGGATTCGTCGGTAAAACGGAACCGCTCTGGAAATGATCAGATCCCGACGGAGGCTTGCCCAATGCTTGGCTACCGTTTGAGCGCCCTGATAATCTTGCTGATCGTCGCGTTCGCCTTGGTCGCCGCCTGTTCATCAAACGACGATGACGACAGCCAAGATGACGACGACCTCGACGACGACGACGATGATCTCGACAACGACGACGATGATATCGATGACGACGACGACATCGATGATGACAGTGGCGACGATGACGACATCGACGACGACGACGATGACGAGGAATTCCTTGAGATCGAGCAGGTCGTGGCTGGAGACTACGGCGATGAGAACTGCATCGCGCTTAACTACGCGGACAAGCCCCAGATCAGCTATCTACACAACAGCGACGCCACGTTGCATCATGCCTGGCCCGGCGCCAAGGCCTTTGACAACGAACAGATCACCGCGGTGGCCGCGGCCTTCGGCACCTCGCTGGACGTCTACGGCGAGCAGCTGCACATCTCCTGGGTCAACGGGGCCACGGACTTCAGCGAGGTCGGGTACCTCACCGACGCCTCGGGAACCTGGGCCAATACCTCGATCGACTCGTTGGGCTGGGACACGCAGATCGCGGTCAACACCACGGGGCACGCGTCGATCGCCTACTCGACCAAACTCGGCGGCGGGTACTACGGCATTTACTTCAAGAGCAACGACTCGGGCCCGTGGTCCGGCGGACAGCTGGTCGTCGGCGTATCCACCCCGGAGTTCGACCTGGCCTTGACCGGCGCGGGTCGCCCGGGCATCGTCTATTCCTACATCATGAGCGGCCTGGACTACCTGTACAACGACGGCTCGACCTGGAACAGCTCCGAGATCTCAACGGACGAGGGCAAGCCGCAGCTCGGTTTCGATTCGGGCGGCAAGGCCCACGTGGTCTACTCCACATCGGGCAAGGCGGCCGAACTGCGCTACGCCACCAATGCCTCGGGCGACTGGGTCCAAAGCATAATCGTCGAGGCCGACGGCGCACCGTGCGGCATCGAGCTCGACGTGTGCTGCGACAAGCCGCACGTGGTTTTCATTGACGCGGGAAACCTGATGTACGCCTTTTACGACGAAGGCGTGTGGCGTATTTCGACGATCTACGACGGCGGCGACGTGCAGCAATGCTCGTTCGTGCTCGATACACAGAGCAATGCCCGCGTGTCGTACAACACCCCAAGCGGCCTGTGGTACGCCTACTTCAACGGCGAGCACCTTTGAGGTGCCCGCATGGCACGCGAGCGGACCAGGCACGTTGCTCTACGATGATCTCCGCGACATGGGTCATAGCATTACGACCGGCGTACTACGCGAACATTGCGGGCACCTCAAAGGTGCCTAGATCAGCTTGTATTCGCGCAGCAGATCGCCGAGGTCCGGCTTGCCCTGGACCTGTAGCTCGTAGGTCACGCGCACCGTGGGCTTGTCGATTCTGACCAGTCGTCGCAGGTCGATCGGCGTGCCGATTAACACCACATCGCACGGCGTTTCATTGATCGTGCGCTGCAGGTCCGCGACCTGCTCGTCGCCGTAGCCCACGGCGGGCAGCAGATCCTTGATGCGCGTGTACTTCTCGAAGGTCTCGGCGACGCGCCCCACGGCATAGGGCCGAGGATCGACCAGCTGCGCCGCGCCGAACTTGCGCGCGGCGACAACGCCCACGCCGAAACCCATCTCGCCGTGGGTCAGGGTCGGGCCGTCCTCGACCACCAGCACGCGCTTGCCCTGGATCAGCTCGACGGCGCGCTGCTCGCCGCCTTGGGAGACCACGCTCAGCGGGCTGGCCGCCTCGATCACCTTGGCTGTGGGATTGACCGCGGCGATGTTCTTGCGCAGCTGCTCGACGTCGGCGCGGTTAGCGGTATCGACCTTGTTGATGATCACCACGTCGGCGCGGATCAGGTTGGCCGTGCCCGGCGTGTAGTGCAGTTCGTGCCCCACGCGGTGTGGGTCTGCGACCACGATCTCGAGGTCGGGCACGTAGAACGGCAGGTCGTTGTTGCCGCCGTCCCAGACGATCACGTCGGCCTCGGCCTCGGCCTGGGCCAGGATCGCGCCGTAGTCCACTCCGGCGTAGACCACGTTGCCGCGTTGGATGTGCGGCTCGTACTCCTCGCGCTCCTCGATCGTGCACTGGTGCTCGTCGAAGTCGGCCATTTTAGCGAAGCGCTGGACCCGTTGACGCGCCAAATCGCCGTAGGGCATCGGGTGGCGGATTGCCACCACGCGCTTGCCCGCCTCGAGCAGCAGCTCGATGATCCGCCGCGTGGTCTGGCTTTTACCGCAGCCGGTGCGCACGGCGCAGACCGTGATCATCGGCTTTTGCGAGCGCAGCATGGTCGCGCGCGCGCTGAGCACGCGGAAGTCGGCGCCGGCCGCGATAACGCGATTGCCCAACGACATCACGTAGTCGTGGCTCACATCGGAGTAGGAGAAGATCACCTGGTCCACGTGCAGCTCGGCGATCAGCCGCTCGAGCTGCGACTCGTCGTGAATCGCGATCCCCTCGGGGTATAGCCGACCCGCGAGCTGCGGCGGATAGGTGCGGTCCTGGATGTCCGGGATCTGCGTGGCGGTAAAGGCCACGACCTCGTATATCTCGTTGTCGCGAAAAACCGTGTTGAAGTTGTGAAAGTCGCGGCCACCGGCTCCAGCGATCAAAATGCGGATGCGTTCCATACTCAGCTTTGCTTCCTTAGGCTGTGCTCGATGATGTCCAGTGAACGATCGATCAGTTCCAGTGGAGCCACCAGCGGCGGGATGTAGCGGATCACGTTGCCCGACGGGCCGCAGCTGATCATCACGAAGTTTTGCTCCAGCGCGTCGGCCAGCACCTTGTTCAGCGCCTCGGGGTTGGGCTGCTTGCCGCCGGGCTGCACCAGCTCGATGCCGATCATCATTCCCCAGCCGCGCACATCGCCGATCAGCGGCAGCTCGGCCTGCATCTGCGCCAGGCGTTGGCGCACGTGCTCGGCCTTTTTCATCCCCTGCTCCAGCAGATTCTGCTCGCGGATCGTCTCGATCAAGGCCACGCCCGCGGCGCAGCTCACGGGGCTGCCGCCGAAGGTTGTGCCGTGGGCACCGCGCGACCAGCGGTCCATCAGCTCGGGCCGCGCGGCCACGGCCGAGAGCGGGAACCCGCCGGCGATGCCCTTGGCGATCGCCATCGCGTCCGGGGTCACGCCGTAGTGCTCGGCGCAGAACCATTTACAGGTGCGGCCGAACCCGGTTTGCACCTCGTCGAAGATCAGCAGCACCTGCTGCTCGTCGCACAGTTCGCGCAGTCGGGTCATAAACTCCGGGTCGCACGGCACGTAGCCGCCCTCCCCCTGCTGCGGCTCGATTAAGAACGCCGCGGTCTCGGAGGGCGCGAGCACGTGCTTTTGGAATTGCAGCAGCGCCTCGAAGCACTGCAGTCCGCAGCTTTCGCGCTGCAATCCGTAGGGGCAGCGATAGCAGTAGGGGAACGGCACCTGGTAGACCTCGGGCAGCAGCGGACCGTAGCGCGTGCGGTACTTGACCGACGAGGTTGTCACGCTGGCCGCGCCCAGGGTTCGGCCGTGAAACGCGCCGGTGAAGCTGACGATCCCCGGTCGCCCGGTGACGTAGCGCGCCAGCTTCAGGCAGCCCTCTACCGCCTCCGCGCCGGAGTTGGAGAAGAAGAACTTGCCGATGCCCTGCGGCGTGACCTCGGCCAGCAGCTCTGCCAGCCGCACCAGCGACTCGTAGTGGAACACGCAGCCCGAATGGATGAACTGGTCGATCTGACGCTTGGCCGCCTGCTTGACCTTGGCCGGGCCGTGGCCGATGTTGAGCACCGCCGTGCCACTGGCGAAATCATAGTAGGTCTTGCCGTTGTCACAACGAACCTCGACCCCGTCGCTGGACAGCGCAACCAAGTCGGTATCCATGCCCAGGGTCGGAGCAATTACCTTTGCCGCACGCTCGAGCAGGTCACTCATCGCTTACCCCGATCAAGAATGGAAGTGAAGGCTGATGGTAAGTTCCGTACGGGTGGATCCAAATGAAAAATATCCCAATAGGCTTTTTTGTCAACCTTCAACTTCCAGCCTCAAGGCCGGGATTGCTCAGGTCGACCCTGAGCAGCGCTTTTCACCACGCCTTGAAAGGCGGGCTTGGCGTCGTCCAATGGGTCAACACTTGTTATCAACCCGCGGATTTTATTTCGCGCATCGGCCTGGGGCAGGCTTGGCAGGGCCTGCTCTTTTCTTCAATGAACGTCGTTCAGTGAACGGCACGTACTTTGCTATAATCTATAGCAGTGATCGAAGACAACAATAGTAAATGTTGTCATGATAATTGAAAACAAGAGAGATCAACCTGGCCGGCCGCGTAGGATTCGGCAGATTAAGGATTCGGCAGCAGCGGCCGGTACAGGATACAATCTAAAGAAACCGTGTAGTTAGGCAAATAAAGCCAGCCGCATGGGGGGCCTTGAAGGCAAGGGCCCGAAGCTCTTTTGAAAACATGAGTTCAACCGGACGGTCCGCAGCTAGGAAAAAAAATAAGCTGAGTGGAAGGCGGGTGTCTCCATAGTGGTAAGATCGGTCACCACCTTGTTACAAGATGAGGACTGGTCGAGTGGTCCGTCCGGTAACCCCATAAACACCAGAGCCCTTAAACCGGCTCTTTGACCTGTTTAATAGAAAGTCTCCCTCTTGTGGGCCGTGAAAAACGCGGCCCATTTTTTTTGGCCAAAACCAGTACGACGGCCCGACATGATTGCTTGCGCCAACATCTTTAAACTCCTGTTATCATAGCATATAGCTCACACAACCTTCTGGCGGTCACATCAGGGCCACCGGGGTTGACCACGTTTATCAACGGCTGCTTTTGCAGCTTTGTTTGGCTGGCTTTCCCCAAATCATCCCCCAAGGCAGCCCAATAATATTGCCTTGCACAGCACTGAACGTCAAAAGTGTCGGCCTGAGAGACAAAGGCGGCTCAAATTTAATTTGGCTAATATATCAAGACGTTAGCTAGAAAACGACAAAAAATTTGAACCTATTTACTGCAACAATGAGGCGATTGTCAGGGATATGTGACAGTTCCGCTGGTCACCACGGGTCAGCCAGGTAGACAAAAAATTTAAAATTATTCAATAGGTTGCGTTGTCAGCACCGGGCGAACCGTCGCGGGGCGCCAGCGGGCCGAAGGTCGCGTGGTCCCAGAGCCAGGGTCGTTCGATGTCCGATTCGAGCACAATGCGCTGTTGCGGATTGTAGCGCACCTCGAGGATCGTCACGCCATTCACGCTGTAGACCGGCTTGAAGATCTGTTGCGCTTCAACCATCGGCCACAGTGCGGGGCTGTGGTCCAGGGGATGGCCTGCCTGATTGTGGTCGTTTTGCACCACGTGGGTCACGCCCAGTTGCGCCAGCAGATCGAGCAGCTCTTTTTCCGATGTCCCCGGGTCGTAGGCGTGGCGCAGCAGCGGACTGTCCGCGCTGAGGATCGTACGCGGCACGACCCAGCGTTGGGTGTTGAAGGTCAGCAGCACCGCGTCATGCGGCAGGTTCTCCTGTACCCAGCGGCCGTACGGTTCCCAGGGCCGGGTGTGCTGCCAGTCGATCTGTGCGGCTTGGCCGCGCAGCAGTTGGTAAGCGCTCACCGCGGGCCAGGCTGCCAGCTGCGGCCAGCCGGCCACCAGCAGCGTCGCGACCAAGATCGCGCCGGGTTGCGGCAGTCGGGCAATTCGACGGCGTCCGATCCACAGCAGCAGCACGGCCAGCGGCCAGAAATAGTGAGTGACGATCTCGGGCAGACTGGGAACGTGGCTGTCCGTACGGTCCCACAGCCGGTGGGCCTCGCTCGAATCGAGGATCGTCAGCAGCACGTCGCGGCCCAGGGCGAACAGTGTAATCAGCAACGCGCCGCCCATTGCCAGCTTGAGCATCCGGCCTCTGCCCTGGCGATCGAGCAGCTCGACCACCAGCACCAGCAACACTATTGCCGCGGCCCAGGCCGCGCCGAACAGTCGCAGTCCGCCTCCGGCGGGTGTGATGCCCAGGGTCAGCAGCAGTCCCAGGCCGATCAGCAGGTAGACCCACAGCGCAACGACGCGCACTCGCAGACGCGGCAATGCGGCGATCACAAACGGCGCGCCGACCAGCGGCAAGAGCATGCCGCGACGGATAAAGCAGAACGCGGCGTATCCCGCACGATAACCCAGGTGCGGCTGCTGCCAGACGCTCCAGACGTTTTGTTGCACCCAATGATTGTCAAACGCGCCGCCGAGCAGCGGCAGGGCTGCGGGGTAGAGCGGATTTTGCCAAAGTAGCCAGTTGCGTAGCATCCACGGCACGGCCACGGCCAGGGCGATTGCGGCCAGCGCGGCCGCACGGCCCAGACGGCGCAAGTACGGGCCGGGGAGCAGCAGCAACAGCGGCGCGAGGCAGGCCAGGGAGATCAGCCCGTGATGCTTGGTCATGATCGCCAGGCCCGAGCAGATTCCGGCCCAGAGTACGCTGGGACCGCTTTGGCGCAGGACGAAGTACAGCGCGGCCAGCGACCAGTAGGCGAGCATCCAGTCCGAGCCCTCGGCGGGCCAACGGATCGGCAGGAACACGGCGCACAGTATTGCGCCGAGCAGCGCCGGGCCACGGCCGCGCTCGAAAGTGCGCCGCAGCAGCAAGTAGACCCAGGCCAACGCGCCCAGGCCAAAGGCGATGTTGAACAGCTTGGGCAGCAGCAGGTCAACCCTGCCGACCCACCCCCATCCCAAAGCGTAGAGCAGCATCGGCGCCGGCGGATAGGCGAAGCAGTCGTTGCTGCTGGGGCTGGCGAACTGCGGCAGCCGGCCTGTGGCGAACACCACATGGCTGTAGGGCAGGCGGTACATTTGGGCATCCCAGCCGGCCAGCGGCTCGCATAGCGTACGCGCGACCTGGCCAAAGACAAAGGCCGCGAGCAGCAGTGCGATCAGCCGGCCCCAGCGCGGCAGTCCGCGCCAGGCCGCGACCAGGGCCCAAGATCGGTGCGAGCGCGACAGGCCGCCGACGAACCAGCCGCCGAGCAGCACGGCCGATGCGCAGATCGTAAAGCGCGCCAGACCGCCGGAGAATTCGAACAACCCGAGTCCCAGGCCGACGAACAGCAACCAGGCCGCCAGGTAGGCTCCCAGCGGCCCGGCCAGCACCAGCAACTCCACGCGGTCCAGACGTTGATCGGCCTTCCGGTCAATCAGGCGCGCCGCTCCGGCGCCGATCAACCACAGCGCGGCGGCCAGGGCCGCGAACAGGGCAAGGGAGATCGTCAACACGATAAAAAAATCAGCGGCCCGTTGTTATATGTGCCGCCGATAGCAACTCAACTCTGGTTCATCGAACTAGTTCGCCTGTAATGGCCCAGGCTAGAGGGAACAGGCGCAGCAGCCATCGTCTCCGTCGCCGCTGTCTTGATCGAAATCATCGTCGTCATCGTCGTCGTCATCATCGTCGTCGTCGTCATCATCGGGCAGCGCGCTGGTTGTCACCAACAGTCCGGTGATCGATCGCGGCTTGAGCAGATATGTCAGGTCCGAGCCCTCCAGGTCGCCGATATAATGCAGGCCATCGTAGATTACGGCCGGGTCGGCGTTGGGCAGCTCGGGGTAGCGTTCGTTGTGCGCGTCGATGGTGTCGCCGGTGATCTCGCCGGCGTAGATCATCCGCGTCTGGCCGTCGTCCGGGACGCCTAAGAGCGATATCGCAGCCTCGGTGTTGTTCAGCGGGTCCTTGTTGATTAGCACGATCGCCAGGCTCTCGTCGTGGCCGTAGGCTTGGGCCGTGATGTAGGGCGTGCCGCTGAGCTTCACGGTGTTCCAATC
>JAVCCG010000124.1 GCA_030765605.1 Candidatus Alcyoniella australis | reverse complement strand
GCGTTCTCATCGCCGAGAATGTTGTCCAGCGGAATGCGGCAGTCCTCGAAGAAGTGCTCTGCCGTATCTTGGGAGTGCATGCCGATCTTCCGCAGCTTCTTGCCCTTGACGAACCCCGACCGGTCGGCCTCCACCAGGAACAGGCTGATCCCCGAGTGCGGGTCGGCCTTGGGGTCGGTCTTGGCCGCGACAATCGCCAAATCGCAAAGCAGGCCGCTGGAGATGAAAGTCTTCTGGCCGTTTATTACCCACTCGTCGCCGTCGCGGATGGCCGTGGTGCGGATCGCGGCCAAGTCCGAGCCGGTGCCGGGCTCGGTCATGTCCACGGCAGTGATCGCCTCGCCCGAGATGCAGCGCGGCAGCCACTTGTGCTTTTGCTCCTCGGAGCCGAAGGCCTCGATGTAGGGCACGACCACGTCGTTGTGCAAGGTGATGAAGAACCCGGTGTGGCCAATGCGCGAGAGCTCCTCGATGTTGATCACCGCGTAGCGGAAGTCCGCGCCCAGACCGCCGTACTTCTCGTCGACCTGCGGGCAGAGAAAACCGTTGTCCCCGGCCTTGGTCCACAGCTCGCGCGGCACGCAGCCGTCCTCGTCCCACTGCTCCTGAAACGGCACAATCTCAATCTCGCAAAAGCGCCGGAACGCCTGGCGGTAGATCTTGTGCTCTTCCTCGTACAGATCGTCGCGCAACAGCTCGTAGTGCTCGAGGTCCATAAACTCACCCTCATCCGATTGGGCGTGAAATGTTTTGGAGAACGATTGAGCTATATCAGATCGCGGGCAAGGAAAACAACGGCGGGCGGAAACAGAACGCTTATCTAAGGCTCGATGATGACCTTGATTGATTCGTCGCCGCGCTCCACCAGGCCGAAGCCCTCTTGGGAGCGCTCCAGGGGCAGGCGGTGGGTGATCATCTCGGACACGCGCAACGACCCGGCGCGGATCAGCTCCAGCGCCCGGATGTGGTCCGCGGGCGCGCCAGCGTAGGAGGTCGTAATTGTGCGCTGGGTGCGCCAAAAAATCTCGTTGAAGTCCAGCGGAAGTTTTACGTCCGGGCCGGTGGGAGCGAATACCAGCAGCGTTCCGCCGCGCTCCAGGCATTGCAGCGCCTGCTCGAAAACCGAGGTCGCGCTCGCACAGATAATCACCACGTCGGCCAGCAGGCCGTTGTTCAGCTCGCGCAGCAGCTCGGGTGTGAGCTGGTCCGCGCTCAACGCGTGGTCCGCGCCAAAGTTCATTGCAGTCGAGAGGCGATAATCGTTGATGTCCGTGGCCACGATCAGCCCGGCCCCCAATGCGCGCGCGCAGTGGATGTGCAGCAGCCCGGCAATGCCCGAGCCGAGCACCAGCACGGTGTCGCCGATCTGCATCTGCGACCTACGGTTGCCGTGCAATGCGCAGGCCACGGGCTCGGCAAACGTCCCCTCCTCAAAGCTCACGGACTCGGGCAGGCGGTAGGTGCCGCGATCGACGTTGATCGCGGGCAGGCGCACGTATTCGCTAAAGCCGCCGGGGTCGAAGGTCGTAGAACGGATCGTGTCGCAGGTGGTCTGCATGCCGCGACGGCAGTAGTGGCAGGTGTTGCACGGAACGTGGTGCGAGGCGGCCACGCGCTCACCGACTTGCCAGCCTTCGACGCCCGGTCCAAGCTGCACGATCTCGCCCGCGATCTCGTGACCGAGCACCAGCGGCACCTTGTGGCGGCGATACCAGAACATCACGTCCGAGCCGCAGATGCCCGAGGCGCGCACGCGCACCAGCATCTCGCCCGGTCCAAGTTTGGGGATCGGCTGCGACTCGACACGCACATCGGCATTGTTGTAATACATCGCCACGCGCATCGAGCCGTCCATCGGGCTTAGTCCGCCTGCTTGGCCAGGTACTTGGAGTAGATCTCGAAGCCCTGGGCCGGGGTCGCCTTCTTGTGCACGATGGCCTTGACCGCCTTGATCATGCCCAGCGGGCTGTCGGACTGGAAAATGTTGCGTCCCATGTCCACGCCCACCGCGCCGCGGTTGATGGCGTTGTACGCCAGCTCCAGGGCCTGCATCTCGCCGATTTTCTTACCGCCGGCAATCACCACCGGCACGGGCACTGTGGCGGGTATGCGCTCGAAATCTTCGCAGTAGTAGGTCTTGACGATGTGCGCGCCAAGCTCCGAGGCAATGCGCGAGGCCAGCGAGAGGTAACGCACGTCGCGGGCCATATCTTTGCCCACGGCGGTCACGGCCAGCACCGGGATGCCGTATTTCTCGCCGAGGTTGACCAGCTCGCTTAGGCCCAGCAGGGTTTGGCGCTCGAAATCGGCGCCCACGAAAATCGAGAGCGCCACGGCGCTGACGTTGAGCCGCACCGCCTCCTCGAAGTCGACGGTGATCCCCTCGTTGGACAGCTCGTTGAGTACGCTGGTCCCGCCGGAAACTCGCAGCACGATCGGCACGTCGGAGCCCGGGTCCACGCAGGTGCGCAGCATGCCGCGGTTGATCATCAGCGCGTCGGCGTGGGGCAGCAGCGGCTTGAGCAGCTTGGCCGGGCTCTCCAGGCCGGACGTGGGTCCGAGAAAATAGCCGTGGTCCACGGCCAACATCACGCAACGCCCGGTCTTCGGATTGATGATCCGCGACAGGCGGTTTTTCATTCCCCAGTCCATGCTCAACCTCCGTTTTCCAATGTACAAATGCGAGTGCAAACTAGCACACGCCGATGGGTGCTTCAACGCTCGGATTTGCTCCCGCGCTCGCGCATTGAGATCGCGTCCTCCGGGCAGACCGCGGCGCACAGTCCGCAGCCGCGACACTGCGCCGCATTGAGCTGCGAGACCTCGCGCCCCCCACGCGTCACAATACTGCGCGCGTCGAAATGGCAGACCGTCACGCACGCGCCGTGCCCTGCACAGCGCTCAAGATCGAGCTGCGGCACAAAGCGCCCGCGCCGGATCACGGTCGAGCCACCGCCCAGGGCCTTGTTGGCCATCAGCGGCACGCAGGTGGCGGACGAGCAGTGGCAGATGCCGGACTCGCCGTCGAGCATCTGGTAAATATTCGAGACCAGGCCCATCTCGAAACATTGCTTTTCCAGGTCCAGCAACTGCTGCTTGCTGATCACCTCATAGGTCTCGAGCTTGGCGAACTTCTCGCCGCTGACCGCGACCTGGATGTCGACGTTAAGCGGAGTCTGGCGGCAATAATCGAGCTTTCCGCCCGGTAAATCGCGCGCGTCGGGGCCCAACATCTCGGCCGTATGCAGTCGGCAGGCGCACGGCCCGCAGGCGATTATGTAATCGTCGGGCAAATCCTGGACGAACTGCACGATCTCCTCGTAGGTCATTACCGTGGTCGCCGCGCTGATCGAGGCCATGCGATCAATCACGCGGTGCACCAATTCCAATGGGAACTTCTCTTCGAGCAGTAGAAAGTTGTAGATCTGCTCCATCACCGCCGGTTCGCACGGGGCGTAGCGCTCAAGCACGACCTCGCGTACCTTCCCCTTCTGATGTTTCCAACGTTTGTCCAACGGATCGTCCCAGGGCCTGCTGCGCATAGTTCGCTCCTCGCTGTTGATTCTACCAGCCTGAATTATTCACGACGGTTCGTCAACGAGGCGCTCAGGGTACTGCAAATACAAGAAGGCCCACCGAAACCTTACACGACGCGGGGCGGCTCGTTGGTCGACGACCAGCGCGGTACGCGAGCGTTGCCGAGGCTCAAAGCCTCCAGCAGCGAGCCATGCGTCCTGAGGACTCGCCATCGACCGCGAACTCGGGGACCTCGCCCTTTGCGCACTTGGGCAAACGTCGATCGCAGCGCGGATAGAACGGGCAGCCGATCTCCGGCGCGGCCGCCACATCGCCCTCGCCCAACGGCGGATCGAAGATCATCCGCGGCTCAAGCCCGGGGACCGAGGCGGTGAGCACCACGGTATAGGGGTGGGCCGGCTGGTCCAATGTCTGCGGCAGCGGGCCGCGCTCCACGATCCGCCCAGCGTACATCACGTGCACCCAGGAGGCCAGCAGCCGCACCACGCGGATGTCGTGGCTGATCAACAGATGCGCCATGCCGCGTTCTGCGGTCAGGTCGGCGATCAGGCGCAGGGCGCGGGCCTGCATCGACAGATCGAGGCTGGCCACGGGCTCGTCGCTGACCAGCAGGTCCGGCTCCGTGGCCAGGGCGCGGGCGATCAGCACGCGTTGGCGTTGGCCGCCGCTGAGCTCGAAGGGCAGCCGTGCGTAGAGCTCGGGCGCCAAATCGACCCGTTGGAAAAGCTCGAGCGTACGTTCGCGGCGTTCGATGCGCGTGCCGCCCATGCCGTGGACCGCCATCGCCTCGCTGACCTGGGCGCCGACCTTCATCCGCGGACTCAGCGCGGCCTGCGGATCCTGGAACACCATTTGGAAGCGTCGACGCAACGCGCGCAGCCCACGGCGCGATTGATCGGCCAGCCGTAGGCCGTCGAACAGCACTTCGCCGTCGTCTGGTTGGTAGAGGCCCACGCTGAGCCGTCCCAAAGTGCTCTTGCCGCAGCCGGACTCGCCGACCAGCCCCACGGTGCTTTGCGCCGGGACCTGCAACGAAACGTCGCGCACCGCGCGCAACACCTTGTCGCGGGAAAAAAAGGTCTTGTTCACCTGCCGCAGATCGAGCAGCGCCGCGCTCATGATTTACCCCGAAGGCTCGAGTCGTACAGATGGCAGGCGGCCCAGCCGTTGCGGCCCGGGATCGGCAGTTGTTGGGGTACTTGCGAATCGCAGACCGCGAAACGCTCGGGACAGCGCGGGTGAAACCGACAGCCCGTTGGATAGTCCGAGGGGTCGGGCACGTTGCCGGGAATGCCCTCGAGACGTTGAATGTCGCGCTGTTGCGTGGCGTGCAGCGCTTTCAGCAGCAACCGCGTGTAAGGATGGGCCGGCCGGCTGAAGATCTCGCCCACCGCGCCGTGTTCCACGATCCGCCCGGCGTACATCACCGCCACCCGCTGGCAGGTCGCGGCGACCACGCCCAAATCGTGGGTGATCAGCAGCAGCGAGGTTCCGCGGTCGCGGCGCAGGCGATTGAGCAACGCCAGAATCTGCGCCTGGATCGTCACGTCCAGGGCGGTCGTCGGCTCGTCGGCCACCAGCAGCTCGACGTCCGCGGCCAGGGTCGAGGCGATCAACGCGCGCTGGCGCATGCCGCCGGAAAGGCGCGAGGGAATCTGCGCCGCACGTTTGAGCGGATCGTCGATCCCGACTTGGGCGAACAGCTCGGCCACGCGCCGTCGCGAGTCAACGCGACCCAGGCCGCCGTGTCGTCGCAACACCTCGTAGGCCGCGTCTCCCGCCGGATAGACCGGATCCATGGCAGCGGCGGGCTCTTGGAAGATCATCGCCGCGCGACTGCCCAGCACCTTGCGCAGTTGCCTGCGCGGCATGCCGATCAGTTCGCTTTGGCCCAGGCGCACACTGCCGCTGACCTTGAACAGCCTGCGCGGCAAAAGTCCCAGGGCGCTGCGCGCCAGCAGGCTCTTGCCGCAGCCCGATTCGCCCACCAGCCCCAGCGCGCAACCACGCTCGATGCTCAGCGATACGTTGTCCACAATGCTCAGCAGCCCGCCTTGCGAACGAAGTTCGGTGGTCAGGCGCCGGATACGCAGGGTTTGCGGCCGGGAATCGGCTGGCGTTGAAATGGCGCTATTCGGTCTTGGCAAGCTGATCGCGGAACTCTTCCTGGGTAACGATGCCCTTCTCGATCAACAGGTCGACCAGGGCCCGCAGACCGCGAAAGGCGACCATCCGGTCGTCCTTCTGGATCACCTTCTCCTCGCCGTGATCGGTCATGATCACGATCTGTTCCTCGTCCGGCAGGTCGATCGCCGCGGGCTTGAGGTCGATCATCTCGTGCAGACACTCGCCATTCTGGCACGAGCGATAACCATCGGAGCTGTAGCAGTGTTCGATGATCTTCTCGATCTGCTCCTCGTCGCCGACCACCGGCGTCACCCGATAGCCGGTGAGGAACTCGACCTGCTCAATCGCCTCGAGGTCGGACGGATCGGCCATCGCCAGCAGCAGACCCTTTTTCGCGGTGCTGGCCTTGGCCACGATCGGCAGCACCTTGAACCTCCAACATACCTCGCGCGGAATGAGCTTGACCGCATCTTCGTTGACCGTGGTGTGTAGAAAATCAATCTTCTGTACGTTGATTTTACGAGCCAGAAAATCGACCAACTGCGCCCTGCTCACCGCCCCCATGCGCACCAAGTTGCGGCCCAGGTTGCCGCCCCAGGAACGCTGATCCGCCATCGCCGAGTCGAATTGGAGCTGGGTGATCTGTCCACTTTCGACCAACATCTCGCCTAGGCGTTTGTCGTTGGGCATCGGGCCTCCTCTCGCAGTTTCAACGCAGGTCGCGCAATGTCGTGTCCGGTCCCGGATCGAGCACAAAAATCGAATCGTCCAGCTCCGGATTGGGACGCGCCGTCTCCACGGTCAGCTCAACGGAGAATCGCTCCGCCCGGTCGGTTCCAGCATATCCGCTGCATACTATCAGCCCGGCCAATAGCATACCGTCCGTCTGATCTAACCGCTCGAGCGTGACGTTCGCCTTTGAGCCATCTTCATATAGATCAAACTCAAAGTTTGTCAACAGGTAAGATCTGCTGTCGACGATCCCGCTGAGTCTACCCTGGCGCACAGCGCGGCCCGCATCCGGCCCCTCCAGCAGCTCGATCGCACCGTCGCGGCCCTTGAGCCGCCCGCTGAACGCCGGGAAAAGCAGCCGCGGATCAAGGGGAAGTCCGGCGAGCCGCTCGAGTACCTGCGGCCCCGGCGGTCCGCTGTAGAGTACGTTGGAGTGCACGTCGAAGACCTGAATCGAATCGTGCGCCTGGACCAGAACCATTGCCGGCATGTACAGCGGATCGAGCAGTTCCAGCCGAATTTCGCCGCCTGCGCCGAGGTGAACCGCGAAATTGGCGAATCCACGCTGGGACCCGCGGCGATAGGTGGCCACGCCCCAGACGCTGAGCGTATTGAGCTCCGCGCTGCGCTGGGCCATGCCCTCGAGCAGCGTCGCACCATCGACCCCCGCCTTAAGGTCCGGCGGCGCAACGCCGCGCGTCGCACAGCCCGCCGTGAGCAACAACAACAGCGCGGCCCACAGCGCCCAACGCCGAACCCGTTGCGGATTCACAAGCCTCCGTCCGCGTCGATCTGCGCGCCCAGGCCCCGAAGCTTATCGATCAGCTCCTGCCGTTGGTCGGGCTCCGGGTCGGACTGCAGCGCCCGGCGGTAGGCATCGATCGCCTGTTGATTGCGGCCCAATTCGGAATAGACGTCGCCCAGGTGACCCAGAACCACCGGCTCGTTGGGCGCCAGTTGCACGGCGCGCTCGAGGTATTGCAAAGCCTGCTCGAAGCGGCCCTGCTTGTAAAACACCCAGCCCAGCGAGTCGATGATGTAGCCGTCGTCGGGCCGCAGCGAATCGGCCTTGATCAGTGCAGCCTCGGCCTGATCGAGGTTCTCGCCGCGTTCCGCATAGCTGTAGCCCAGGAAGTTCAGCGCGCTGACATTCTCCGGATCGAGGCGCAGTACTTTTTTAATCTGGCGTAACGCTTCGTCGCTGCGCTGCTGCTCCTCGAGCACCAACGCCAGGGTGTAGATCAATTCGGCGTTGCGTCGATTGCGGCTTATACCCTGACGCAGCAGTTCCTCGGACTGTTCGTAGCGTTCCAGCCCGGCCAGCGCGATCGCTTCGGAGCGTAGCCAGTAGTCGTTGTCCGGTTGAGCCGCGCGTCCCTCGCGCGAGGTCTCCAGCGCCTGGGGCCAGCGCCTGAGCATGCGCAACGCCTCGACCTGCGAGGCCAGGCCGTCGATGTAATAATCCGAGTCCTGCGCAAGTTGCTCAAGATGTTCCAGGGCCTCCTCGGGACGTCGCTGGTTGAGCAGCACGTTGCCCAGCAACAGCCGCGCGTATTGGTCGTCCGGCTGCTGCTCCAGGCCCACGCGCAACAAGCTCTCGGCCTCGTCGTAGCGTTCGACGTGAAACATGATCATCGCCCGGGTGATGCGCCAAGCGTGCTCGTCCGCGTCGATGGTCCTGATCCGATCGGCCTGCTGCAACGCATCCTCGGCGCGTCCCAGCTCGACCAGCAGCAGGATCACCCGTTCGCGCAACATCCGGTTGCCCGGATCGGCGGTAAGGGCGATCTGGTAGTACTCCAGCGCCCGCTGCACATCACCCTGCTGCTCGCACAGCAGTCCCATGCCCAGTGCCGCGGCCAGATCTCCGGGCCGCTGCTGGAGTACGGTCAGGAACTCGAGCTCGGCGCGCTGTTCGCGGCCGGTGAGCATGCACACCCGCGCCAACAGCAGCCGCGCCTGGGTATGCCCCGGATCTTCGCGCAACAGCGACTCAAACTCGTCAAAGGCCTGCTCGAGTTCTCCGATGTCCACCAGCAGCTCGGCGCGATAGAGCCGACAGTCGGTCTGTGTGGGATCGATCCGGGTGCAGCGATCGTAGGCCTCGAGCGCGGCGTCGCGATCGCCCATGGCCTCGGACAGTCCGGCCAAGGCCATCAGCGCCCGTAGATCGTTCGGATTATCTTGCAAAGTGCGCTCAACGTTGGTCATCGCGCACTGAAAGTCGCCCAGGGTCAGGCAGACCTCGGCCAGCTCGAGATAGGGAAAAGTCCCCGGCTCGGCGCCGGCTGCCGACTCCTCGAGCAAGCGGCGCGCGGCCACGACGTCCCCGCCCATCATCGCCCACTGGGCCAGCGAGTAGCTGTAGTACGACTTGAAATCGCGGTCGATGCGGTTCATCTCCCGCAGGAATTGCAGGTACTGATTGCGCAGATCTTGCGCCTGCTGCGCTTCCTGGTCCTCCGGTTCCGCAGCGGTTGCATCCGCAGGTTGGTAATCGATCGGCTCATGGCCGCGTAGGGCGCAGCCGCCCAATGCGAGCAATCCGAGCACCAATAAAATCGTCGTTGGTTTGCCGAATTTCATGCCGTGCATGGTATCGGCATCCCGCGTTCGCTGTCCATAGCGCAGATCTCCTGTTGATAAATATAGCCCCACGCGATCTGCGTCGAGCATCACTTTATCGACACCCAAACCCGCCGCGATGTTGCAACGATCTTTACCAGGCGGTGCCCAGACGTTTATATTGTCGGCCGGAGGTAACGATGCGCATACTGATCACCGGCGGAGCCGGATTCATCGGCAGCAACTTGGTGCGCCACCTTTGTGCAAACCGCCCCGAGCTGCGTCCGGTTGTGCTCGACAAGCTGACCTACGCCGGTAATTTCGAGACGATCCGCGATCTGGTCGAAGGCGACCGCATCGAGTTCGTCAGAGGCGACATCTGCGATCCCGAGTGCGTCGACCGGGTTCTGGGATCCAATATCGACGCGGTGCTGCACCTGGCGGCCGAAAGCCACGTGGATCGCAGCATCCACAGCGCCGCCGAATTTGTGCGCACCAACGTGCTGGGCACCCAGGTGCTGCTCGAAGCGGCGCTGCGTCACGGCGTGAAGCGCTACGTTCAGGTCAGCACCGACGAGGTCTACGGCAGCCTGGGCCCCGAGGGGCTGTTCACCGAAGAAACGCCGCTGGATCCCTCGAGCCCCTACTCCGCGAGCAAGACCGCCGCCGACCTGCTGGTGCAGGCCTATGTGCGCACCCACGGCTTTCCGGCGATGATCACTCGCTGCTCGAACAACTACGGGCCGCACCAGTTTCCCGAAAAACTGATCCCGCTGTTCACGCTCAACGCCATGGACGACAAACCGCTGCCGCTGTACGGCGACGGCAAGAACGTGCGCGACTGGATCCACGTCGACGACCACTGCCGGGCGCTGGAACTGGTGCTCGAACGCGGAGAGGTCGGCCGGGTCTACAACGTCGGCGGAGGCAACGAGCGCACCAACATCGAGATCACGCAACTGATCCTGCGCGCCCTTGGCAAGCCTCAGTCGCTGATCAAACGCGTGACCGACCGGCCCGGGCACGACCGGCGCTACGCCATTGATTCCAGTCGAATCGAAAGCGAGCTGGGCTGGCTGCCGCAGGTCGACTTCGCCGAGGGGATCGCGCGCACCGTGGACTGGTACCGCAACAACCTGGACTGGTGCAAGCGGATCATCAGCGGCGAGCACGAGCGCTTCTATGACGCCTGGTACGGCCGACGCCTGGCCGAGGCCGACTGAGGGTGCGCTGCCTGGTACTGGGCTGTAATGGGATGCTCGGACGCCGCGTGGTCGAGGCGTTCGCTGCTCACGGACACGAGCTGTGCGCCATGGATCTTCCCGAGGTCGACATCACCGACCCGCAATCGGTCGAGGCGGCGCTGCGCTTCGATCCGCAGTGGGTGATCAACTGTGCGGCCTACACCGCGGTCGACCAGGCCGAGGATCAGCCCGATGCCGCGATGCGCGTCAACGCCCAGGGCCCGCGGGTGCTGGCCGCGGCCCTGGCCGAGCGCTCGACGCGACTGCTGCACATCTCGACCGACTATGTTTTCGACGGAACCAAGCCCGGCCCCTATTGCGAGGACGACCGGCCGCAGCCCCTGGGAGCTTATGCCCGCAGCAAGCTCGCCGGAGAAACCGCGCTGTCGGTGCTTGGCCAACGGGCGACGATCGTACGCACAGCCTGGCTCTACGGCCCGGACGGAGGGCACTTCTTCCGCACCATCGTCCGCCTGGCCCGCGAGCGCGGCGAGCTGTCGGTGGTCGAGGACCAACGCGGAACGCCCACGCTCTCCAACGACCTGGCCGCGGCGATTCTCGAGCTGTGCCGATCGGGCCGCTCGGGCCTGTTCCACGCCACCAACTCCGGCGTCACCACCTGGTACGAGGCGGCCAAAACCTGCTGCGAGATTCTCGGAATCAACATCACAATCCGGCCGGTAAAATCATCGCAAATGCCGCGCAAAGCCCCGCGACCGGCCAACAGCGAACTATGCTGCGATCGGCTGGCCGCGGCCCTGGGCGGGCCGTTGCGCCCCTGGCGCGAGGCGCTGGAGTGCTACCTGACGAAGCTCGAGCCCGCGCTGCGCGAAAATAAGTAGTACCCCTCTTCGCAGAACCAAAACGTGTACAACGCCGCGCTGATCCGCCCCCCTTGCAGGCAGCCCGGGGTGCGGCGCTCGATCCTGCGTTCCAAACGATAACCCTCCCAACCCAGGGCCAGAGCGGGGAAACGCTCCATCTCGCGCCCTTGTGGATCTATCCCGCGGCTGCTTGCCTCCAACGCCGGAACCAGCAGCTGCGCCGGACGCTGGCTTTGCGTACCGTCGATCCGCGGCAGCCCTGAGACCTGCTCGCATTGATTCGAGCGTAGGCTGTTCAACAGTGTCGGCTCAGCCCCCTGGCGGCCGACGAGCTGGTCCAGACGCTGGGGCACCTGCGGCGTGATCAGCGCCTGGACCAGCAGCGTCTGGACAACCAGCGCCGCGATCGCGGCGACCAACACGGCTCTTGCCAGAACCGCGGGCAGTCTGCGCCCGAGACCCGAGAGCTCGTGCACCAGCAGCGCGGCGGCAACGACGCACAGCGGAAGCACGGGCAGCAGGTAGGGGTAATCCAGCCGCCCGATGCGCAGAGGTACGGCCAAAATGTAGATCAACAGCGGCCAGGCCAGCTCGGGCAGACGCGTTCGCCGCGCGCCGACCACAAACCAAATTCCGCCCAGCGCCAGCAGCGAGAGGGCCAGCGAGCTGCAGGCTCGCACCAGCGCCCAGGGCAGCAGCAGCGGTAGCGTGTACAGCGGCTGCTGTCCCTGATGCCAATAGGCCCAGGAGAGCGAGTCCGGATCGCCCGACAGATAGCGCTGCAAATGGCTGAAGTAGATCTGCGGATCGATCCAGACCAGGCTCAGCAGCGCCACTGCACCGCCGAACACCGCCAGGGCCAGCGAGCCATGTGCAACGAATGACAGCGGCCGACCACGCGCCTTGGCCCCGGCGTAGATCAACCACGGATAGGCGAGCATCGCCCAACCGAACAACTCCTTGGTGCAAAACGCGCAGGCCGAAAACAGTCCCAGAGCCGCGGCCCAGGCCGACGATCCGCTGCGGTTCAAGCGCTCGAGGCTCACCAGGCTGAGCAGCGTATAGAACAGAAACGGCGCGTTGACGTCGATGCTCAGGGCATGGGACGCCAGTGCCGGGTGGATGCCCAGCAGCGCCGCGGCGAGCAGCGAGCGCCGCAGGCCCCAACGCGGCCTGAGCAGGAGATAGAGCAGCGGCGCGCACAACGCGGCCAGCAGGCAGTGCAGCCAGGCGCAGCCGAGCATCCTCGCGGCGATCAACTCGCGTCCTGTCAAGTTGCCCGGTGTCAGCAACTCCAACGACCGCAACGGCAGCCAATCCAGCAGATATGCGCCCGGGCCGTACTTGAGCTGGTACAAACCGGAGCGCTCGCCTTGAAAGATCACGGCCGCCACATGGAAATGCCCGTCGCTCATCGCCGCGACCTGTTGGCGATACTGCGCCCCGGGCCACAGCGGCCGCGAGTAGAGCATGAACAGCGCCAGGGTCAGCGCGACCGCGATCAGCAGTCTTCGCAGAATCGGATTAAAGGGGCTCATCGGCGTTTGCGGGCCCGCGTTCATCCGGCAGGTGGACAAGACCCTGTTCGATTAAAATCGCGGCCAGGCGCTTGGCGATGCGGTAGTAGCCGCGTTCGTTGGGATGCATGTCCGGGTGTGAGATCAGGGCGTTGGCATAGGCCGGCATGCCGGCGATCGGGAAGTTCTGGTTCACAAAAAACACGTTGTCGTTCTCGTCGGCCACCAGCCGCATCGCCCGATCGACGAAACCGAACGGCTCCCAATAGTTCATCATCACCAGCGTGGTGCCCAGCTGGGCACAGCGGTCAGCTGCGGTGCGATAGTCCTGCAGCGCCCATTGGTAGAGGAACGGCTCGCGCCGGGTGGGCACGAACTGGCCGTAGTTAAAGTTCTGGTCGTCCACCCGCGGATCGCGGTCCGCGCGCAGCTCGCGAAAGCGCTGGATCGTCATCTTCGAGATGCGGTAGGCGCCGGAGTGGGCCAGCATGTAATCCAGTCGTTCGGGCAGCGACATCTCGCGCACGTGCTCGGGCAAAATCGAGGCGTTGCGTAGGGAGTTCATATTGTTCTTGCCCACGCACAGCACCAGCAGGTCGGGCTTGACCGGCGACTGCTCGATGAAGCTCTCCAACTCGAGCAAGGCGTCGGAGCTGTTGTGCCCCGGCTGGCCCAGGTTGAGCACCGCAAAGCCCTGCATGCCCGCGCGCTCGTTGAGCACCAGCTCGAGTGTCGTTGGATAGTCGCGGCCCTTGGGCGCGCCCACGCCGTAAGTGTGTGAATCGCCCAGGCAGATGATCAGCGTCGAATCGGGTCCGCTGACGCCGATTTGCATGCCCGCGAAGTCGGGGCGCTCATAGACCGCCCAGCTGAGCAGGCCCACGATCAGCTCGATGATCAGCAGCGTCAGGATCAGCGAGAAAAACAACGCGCCAAAGTAGAAGTACCACGGTCGTGGTTTGCCGGCGCGGTCGTCCTTTGCGAACATCGTCGTCTCAGAATCCGGGCATGCGGATCGTCTCGCCGGGTTTGGGCCAATCGATCGGCCCCTGGATCACGCGCTTGCCGAACACGCCCTCGGGCGTGGCGACCCACAGCACTCCGCGATCGTCGAGCTCGATGTCGAGCACGTCGGAGAAACTCCGGTTCTTGTCGATCCTGATCTGCTCCCAGCTTGCGGACGATCCGTTGTCGCGACGCACGAACACGCCTTGGGTTGTGGCCACGAACAGCCGCTGCTTATAGCTCAACAGATCGGTCACCCGCTTGCCGGAGACCGGCCCGCTGTCGACCTGTTGCCAGCGACCGTTGCTGAAGTACATCAGCCCGGCGCCGCCCCGGCTGCGCCCCATCGAGTCGATCGTCCCGCCGAAACCGAACCAGACCCGGCCGCGTTCGTCCGCCGCGGCGCAGCTGGCCGCCACGTCCAGCAGCGGTGCGGTGCCCGGATAGTCGTAGCGCTCGCGACGGTAAATCTTGCGCACGCAGGTGTCCGAGGGGTCGTGGTAATCCTCGCAGCTCTCGGACTCGCGCCACAATGAATGTTGCTTGATATGGCTGCGATAGGTCTTGCTCGGGATGTTGTACTGGCTGATCCCCTGCTGGGTAAGCATCCAGATGTCCTCGGCCGTGCCCAGCACCTCGAAGATCGTGTCCGAGACAATGTCGCGCTTGCCGCGCGAGCGCATCTGGTAATCAACGTACTCGCGAATCTCGATAATCTCGAGGGTCACCCGGCGGGTCTTCTTCTTGCCATCGCGGGTGGTGATCGTGTAGCTGACCTTTTTCCGATAGCGGCGGCGGTCCTCGCGATGGTCGGTCTGATGGGCGTCGTAGGTCTCGTCGAAGCGTCGCCAGCGCACTTTTTTCTGGTCAAAGGCGAACAGGTCGCCGGTGGCAAAAAGAATCGTGTGCCCGGACTCGTCAATGTCCAGCACGCTGGGCGTGGTGCTGAACAGCAGGTAATCGCGCTCCAGGCCGCCCCCGCGCTGATCAAAGGTCATCCAGTCGTCGAAGGTCGTGCCGCGGCCAAGCTGCGGATCGAAGTTCATCGCGCCGCTGTTGGTGCCGATCCAGACCGTGCCGTCGTTGCGCGCCTTGACGCGGTTTACGCGGTCCGAGGGCAGGTCCACGCTGAACTCGCCCAGCAGCCGAGCCTCGTGGGTCTCGGTGTCGATCTGCACCACTCCGGACTTGCCGCTGAGTCCCTTGGCGCGAGGCACGAACCACAGGTACTTGCCGCGCGCCGCCAATACGCGGTTGGTGGCCCTGGGGTGGCGAACCGAGCCGTACCATCGGTCGTCGATCATGTTCTGCGACACCGAGTCGTTAATCGACGAGGCCGGTTTTAACTGGTAGTGGTACCAGCCATCACCGACCGTGCTGCGGAACTTGTCCGGTATCGGCGAATAGTTGAGGCTCTTGTCGGGCAGAAAGTAATTGCCGTAGGCGCAGCCGGCGCAAAGCAGCGCGAACGTCAGCAGCAGAACCGTTGTGCGTAGGCGCATCATCCCTCCCCCGGCGATTGGTTGTCGTGCTCCAGATCCCGGGCCGCGCGGCTGAACGTGCCGTGCTTGACCATCAGAATCAGCGCACCGAGCACCACGGCGAACCAGAGGGTGGCGCAACGGATCACGATCGTCGCGGCCCCGGCCTCCCCCGGCGTCAGCGGCACGCCGGACATCAGCGTCGAGTTCTGCAGCATCGCCAGCATCGTGCCCTCGGTGATGAACAGCCCGCCGGGGCTGATCGCGCCGAAGATCGTGCCCAGGCTATAGATGAAGGTCGCGGACAGCGCGCTGGCGTGCTCGCGCAATTGCCGCAGCACAATCCAGAATCCCGCACACTCGCAGGCCCAGGCCATTACGCTGAGCAGCGTGGCGACCAACAGGCGGTGCAATCGCGTGAGAAAATAGGTCGATTCGTAGGCCGTGCGAATCTTGTCGCCGATCATGCGTAGCGGCCCGAACTGTTCGAGCAGCCCGATCAGCCACAGGCTCAAGCGCCGGTTGCCGATCACCAGCACCACCGCCACCAGCAGCGCCATGACAATGGCCGCGGCCAAGCGGTAGCTCGAGGCCGTCAGGTAGAGAAATCCCAATCCGGCGAGAATCAGCAGGGCGAAGAAGTCGGTCAGCCGCTCGGCGATCACGATCGGAGCCGAGACGCTGATCGGCGTTCCGGTCACCTGCTTGAGAAAATAGCTCTTGATCACCTCGCCGAACTTTCCCGGACTGATGGTCATCACCAGTCCCGAGAGGAAAACCACCAGACTGCGGCCCACGGTGATGCGTATTCTGAGCTGTCCCAGGTAGTAGTGCCATTTGGCGAAGCGGAACAGGTAGTTGGTGAAGCTCAGCGCCACGAGAGCCAAAAACAGCGCCGGATGGAAACGGCCCAGGGCGTCGATCAGCTCCGAACGTCCCGAATAGACGATCACTCCCAGAAATACCAGCGCGCCGAGCACGACCCCGATCAGGATATTGCGCCGCATTGTGCCTTGGGCCGACATGCTCCTCCCTGTGTACTGATAACTGTTTGCTAGCCTGGAATATTCGCGCGCCTTCGTCAACGCCAGCTTGGAGCTGGAGCATCTCTCGCAAGCGGACCATCCGCGTAATTCAACCACCTTCCCCGCGACGTGGATTGGATCGTTGGTAATCGATACAGCAGGAGCCAGCTTGGAGCTGGCACCTTGTAGGTGCCCGCATGGCACACGAGCGAACCATGCACATTGCTATACGATGCTCTCCGCGACTTTATCGAAGCGTTGAGCAACGACCAGAGAAGTACGCAAGCGTTGCCGCCCGGCTCAAAGCCGGAACCTTGACTGTCTCTGTGCCGCGCTTCTATGATGCATAGTGCAGGTAATAGCAGTATACTGATCAATATTTCATGCGATTGTGAGGGCTCGATGAATAAACGCCAGCGCTTCCTGGCCGCCAAGCTCGCCGAACGTTTGCTCGGTAAAGAAGAGAGCGCGCGGATGCAGGATATTAAAATCAACGACATCGGATTTGGTTACGACCAATTCGGCATGGAGCGCGAGGCGGCGATCCTGGCCTACGCCGTGTCGAAATTCATCTACGACAAGTGGTTCCGCGTTGAGAGCCATGGGCACGCCAACGTGCCGAAAAAAGGGCGAGCAATCATCGTACCCAACCATTCGGGCGTGCTGCCCATCGACGCTGCGATGATCGGCGTGGACCTAATCAAGGAACTCGATCCGCCGCGGACGATGCGTGCGATGGTCGACAATTTCATGGGATTCCTGCCGTTCGTCAACACGTTGTTCTACCGCGTCGGCCAGATGGTCGGTCACCTGCGCAACTTCGAGGTACTGCTGGAGAACGAAGAGATGGTCGCCGTGTTCCCCGAGGGAGCGCGCGGCACGGGCAAGCTGTTTCACCAGCGCTACAAGCTGCTGCCGTTCAACGTCGGGTTCGTCGAGCTCGCCCTGCGCTTCAAGGCTCCGATTATACCCACGGCCGTGATCGGCGCCGAGGAGCAGGCGCCGATGCTCTACGACTTTAAACCGCTGGCCAGGGCGTTGCGCTTCCCCTACTTCCCGATTACTCCGCTCTTCCCCTGGATCGGCCCGTTGGGGATCGTCCCCCTGCCGGTCAAGTACCATATCTACTACGGCGAGCCGATCAAGCTCTACGAGGAGTACGGCGCGGAAACGATCGATGACCCCGAGAAGGTCCGAATGCTCGCCGAACGCGTACAGCTCACGGTCCAACGAATGATCGACGAGGGACTCAAGGAGCGCGAGTCGATCTTCGGCCTGGCGCACGAGATGGACCCCAACCGACAACGCCTGATGCAGCGGGTTAATTAAGGAGGGGATCGTGGCAGCTGACAAGAGAAACGTCTTGATTGCCGGTGTCACCAGCTCAATAGGGCGCCAGCTGGCCCTGCACTTGTACAACGACAAGCGCGTGGGCGTGGTCTTCGGCGCGGCCCAGGAGGAGCGGCCCTACTACTTCCGCGACCTGGATCCCGAGCGCTTCGTGTACAAGCAGCTCAACATTCTCAAAAAGCGCGAACTGCGCAACCTGTTCCTCAGTCGGCGCTTTAAAACCTCGCGAATCAACACCGTAATCCACCTGGCGTTCAACAATCGCCCGATTCGCGGCGAGGACATTCACGCGCTCAACGTACTGGGCACCAAGGCCTTGATCGAGCAGTGCCTCAAGACCAAGGGCATCAACAAGTTTATCTTTAAAAGCTCCGACGTGGTCTACAAGCTGCGGCCGCACAATCCAATCCTGCTCGACGAGAACGCCGACCTGAACTTCGACACGGGCGCCGACCAGTGGATCAAAGACCGCGTGGACGCCGACATGATCTGCCGCTCGTACATGGACGACAAGCGGATCAACATCGTCGTGCTGCGCGTGAGCAATATCATCGGCCGCAACATCAGCGGGCAGCTCAACTCCTACTTCGATTCCAAGCTGGTGTTCAAGACCCTCGGGTTCAACCCGATGATCAACCTGATTCACATGAAGGACGTGATCCAGTCGCTACGGCTGGCGATCTTCAAAGCCAAAGTCCGCGGGATCTTCAACATCGGTGGGAACGACACCGCGCCGATCACCACCTTTGCCGAGCTCAACGGCTCGAGCTGTGTGAGCATGCCCGCGCCGCTGCTGGGTCCGATCAACCGCCTGCAACGCACCTTGGGAATGACCGACTACTACTATTCGGTCGACGCCGACCGGATGAAATATTCCTGCCTGCTCGATACGGCCAAAGCGCGCAAGGTGCTGGGATTCAATCCCACGGGACGGGTCGAGTTCAGCTAGCCTGGGATATGAGGGTTCTACTGCGACGTACAAGCCGCCCGCGGCTCATTCATTATCTGGATTGAATCCTCAGCAAAGTCACCGTAGATTGAGGGCGATGAAATTCCGGCGCTTGCCTGCGAGATTCACAGCCGCGCTGTTATTGGCAGCGGCGTTGCTGTTGCTCTGCGCGTCGGTTGCAGCGGCCCAGACCGCGGAGCTGCGAATCGAATCCGCGGACGTGCAATACGTGCTAAACGACCCGGGGATGAGCATCCGTCTCGAGCTGCAGGTCGCGGTGCCCCAAGGCTCGGAGCCGATCGAGGAGCTGTTCTTCAACGCACCGGTCAACGTCATCTCCGGGGGCGCGCGCCTGCTGATCGACGATAACGCGCTGGGCTCGGTCAGCGTGCCGCGCTATCAGCCGCAACGCGTCGAGGCTGCGCTCGACCCGGGCGACCTGGCGCCGGGCTCGCGGCATCGGCTGACTTTGCTGCTCGACGTGGACTACGTCATCGAGAGCGACCAGCAAAACACGGAGCTGATGTCCGTGATTCTCAAGCCGCCGTTTCCCGGCGGAGTGGAGCTTCTGGGTCCCAGCGATCTGCACAGCACGATCGTGCTG
>JAVCCG010000123.1 GCA_030765605.1 Candidatus Alcyoniella australis | reverse complement strand
TGGGACGATTCCGACGACTGCTGGCGCATCCGCTTCGGCAGCAAGATGGCGCTGCTGGTCTCGATCTGCCCCAACGACTCGGCAGGGCTATTCATATCCCAGGGCCTGCGCGTCTACATGCACCCGGGCGGCATCGCCGATGATGATCCGATCATCTGGACGCGCGTGATGGAGCTGACGCCCAGCAGCTTCACCGAGCTCGAGCAGCTGGCTCAGGAGATCGCCGCGGCTCGGGGCAGCATGTCATCGCTGGATGCCAGGCTTGATGTCTCGCTCAATGAGGACGGCACGTACAAGCGCGTGGGGATCCTCGACCAGGTCATGGACGAGGTGGAAGCCGCGCGTGGAAGCATGCCTTCGCTGGACGAGCGTCTGAACGTCTCGATCAACGCCGATGGCTCGTACAAGCGCGTGGGCCTGCTGGATGCGGCGCTGGACGAGGTTGAGCAGGCCCGTGGCTCCCAGGCCTCGCTCGATGCCCGGCTGGACACCTCGCTCAACGAGGACGGCTCGATCAAGGTTTCCGCCCTGCCCCTGCACCAGGAGTACTGCTTCTCCAGGTCGGGCATCGTGCGGCTTGCCGTTCTAACGGAAACCGCCAACGCGGGCCAGGCCGTGGTCAAGGTCGGTCAGACCAAGGGGGCGATCTTCTCGGCCGGCGACCTGGTCTGGCTGCGCGGCGTCACATCAGCGGAGTTTAATCGGGTGCTGGCCATCACGCCTGGCACTGGCGTTGATGATGAGATCACCCTCGAGCAGAACCTGCAGTGGGCCAAGGGCTGCGACCCCGGCGGTGGCAACTACTCGGTCATCGCGGCCGTGGACAAGCTGGAAATCCCCCTGGACGGCCGCGACCGGCTGGTCGGCTGCCGCGGAGTAATTCGGCCCCAGGAGAAGAACGCGACTCTGGCGGACGCGCAGGCGCGGTTACCGGGCGGCGCCCACGATAGCGAGATGTGGGGATACATAGAGCCGGCCGGCCCCGGCGCGCTCTCCCAGTGGGCCCGGTCAATCCGCGAAGTGCAGGCTCATCGCTACAGCGGCCAGGGTGTTGATCCGCAGGGTGCCACGGCCCAGGCGAGTCTGGACGAGTGGGTGCGCCTGAGCGACGACCAGTGGATCGCGCTTTTCGATCCCCAGTACAACCCGCGGGCCGGGGTGTTTGTGGCGCAGACGGATGTGACGATCAACGGCACACAGCGCATCAGCGCCGGCGAACTCCTGCTCTGCGGCATCGGCTGCGCCAACGAGGACCCGGACGAGTACCGCGGCCTCATGCCATACATCCTGGTGATCACGCTTTCGCCAGATTTCGGAGGATATTGACCATGGACCCGAACACGCTTCAGCTCATCGCCATCGTCGCCGGCGCTATGGCCGGATACGGCGCGATGTTTACATTCCTCATTCGCTGGATCACCCGCAAGAACGACGAACTGATCAAGATCATGCTCGGAAACGACCGGGCGTGGAAAGCGAGGACCAGCGAGTGCCTCGACGAGATCCGCGATCGTGTGGAGCACGGCGAGTGCTGCGGGTATCGAGCCGACCAGGAGAACCTCCACGTGCGGCTGGCGGAGATCCGCGCGGCCGTGGTTGAACGTAAGAGCGCGTGATGGGGGCCGCGAACATCATCAGGCTCGTTGAGAGCTTGCCGTGGAATCCGAGCCGCCCGCGCTGGCCGCAGCAGCGCGACCTGGAAAAGATCGACCGCGTGATCCTGCACCAGAGCCTCGGCCACGCGGACCCGTCCGGCAACCGGGATGTCTTCGGCATCAACAACTACCACGTCAGTCCCGGTAACCACATCTCGGCCGGCGGCTGTCCGCACATCTGTTACCACCTGGTTGTTGATGACGATGGGAGCATTTACCAGACAAACGAACTCACCGACGTGGTCTGGCATTGCAAAGGCCAGAACAGCCGCTCCATCGGCATCATGCTGGTCGGCAATTTCGCGGGGCCGGGGCACTCCGGAGGCGAACCCACGGAGGCCCAGGAGCAGGCGTTCATCGCCCTGACCAAGCACCTGGTAAAGACGCTGGGGCTGGCGATGGACGGGTTTTTCGGTCATCGGGACTTTGGCAAACTTGCGTGTCCTGGCACCACAGCCTATGGGTGGATCAAGAAGTTGCGCGGCTGATCTTTAGCATCTGAAAATTTTTCCAAAAAACGTTGCGGCATTCATCCCACGAGGATAATCTTTGTAGACATGAAAACTTCCGCCTCACAATCCCTGCAAATAGAAACCATTCACGGGTTTCGTGTTCTTCCGATCAGTCCGGTCACGAAGCCGTTTGAGCGGGCGTTGAAGCTCATCGAATCGAGGGTATTCGCGGACCCGTCGTGCGTGATCGTAAAGACGAAACCTGGCGGCAAATCCAGGGTTACCCATGCGGGCGGCCGATACATTCATCCAGCGCTCCACTACGGGCCGACTGTTGTTTCTATGATGAAGGACCAGGGCATAGAGCCGCCTCCCATGCCGTTCATTCTTGCTCCCGGCGAGAAGACGCTGCTCCACGAATGGGGGCATCATGTCGATTTTTGCTGGTCCGGGAACTACCATCTAGCGATCTTTTCAGTCCGATGGTTTTCGCAGTTTTACCACGTGTCCAATCTTGGCGTGCTTTTAACGGCGGATCGTCTGGACAGGCCTGCAGCGGAGCACGAGGCCTTGATTGCGAACGGATGGTTTCATCTCGCCACTGAACTTTTTGCTGATCTCTTTGAAGACTGGATGCAAGATAAACCTGACGCCGGATGGGGCCACTGTGATCCGGTGAAGATGAACATCAATAGCCACAGGCAAGACCACATCACGCAGATCGAGTTACTGGAAGACGTCAGTGCTGCTGATGTCCGCGAAAAAACCAACGCCTTGTTGCGAAGGGACTGAAGAGGCCAGACAAAATTCCTGAAATTCGGCGCGACCTCTTTGGCCGACACACATATGGTGCATTTAATCGTCTGAGAAAAGCGAGGGAGCAAGCGAGCGTCGAGGTGTAGGGATGACGCCGGATGCCCCCAGACAGACCGCTTTATGGGGCAGCGAGGGGGAGCCGGAATTTCTGGTAAGGCTCGACCGACACGAGGATGTGCCGAGGTTCTATGTGCGGTGGCTGAACTGAGAGGTAAGCGAATGGCAAAGCCCTTTTTTCACACCGTTATTGTGGGAATTAGAAATGGGTTCCCGTTGAAACCATGCTCAACTGTTTCAGTGCAGTTTCTTGCAATAATTCCGCGTAATCCCTTGCACCTGGCATGGATTGTGCTATACTCCGACCAAAATACAGTACTGATTTCCTTTAATCCAAGTGGGCGTATTCAATGAGAAAACAGCCGATCCGCATGTTTGATGTTTTTTGCGGAGGGGGCGGTAGCTCCCAAGGTGCAATCATGGCGGGGGTGGTCCCTGCCGCAGCCTTGGACAAATGGAGTATTGCCGCCCAAACGTACAGGCAGAATTTTCCCGATGCGGTTGTCTACGAAACGACAGCAGGCTCTTTGTCGCCTAAACAGGTATCCCGTGATGTGGGAAGAATCGACCTGATGCTCGCGTCGCCAGAATGTACCAGCCACAGTGTGGCTAAGGGAAACAAGCCGAGGTGCGAAGAAAGCCGTGCTACGGCATTTGATGTCATACGGTTCGCTGAAGAGTTGCGCCCCAGATGGCTCGTTGTTGAAAACGTAATGCAGATGCAAAAATGGTATCGGTTTGCTGAGTGGCGACAATCCCTGGAACGCATCGGGTACAATCTCGATATGTGTGTACTGAACGCGCAATATTTCGGAGCACCCCAGTCGCGTCGTCGGCTGTTTATTGTCGGCGACCTTGAAGGAATCCCGTCGTTA
>JAVCCG010000122.1 GCA_030765605.1 Candidatus Alcyoniella australis | reverse complement strand
GCGCGCCGCTGAACCAGGCGGTTAATGCCTGCCGGCGCAAGGGAGGGGTAGTGGCCGTAGGCGCGGTGGGCATGGAAATCGATCGCGACGAGCTCTACGCCAAGGAACTGGACCTGCTGATTTCGACCTCCTACGGCCCGGGCCGCTACGACCCGGTCTACGAGGAGCAAGGGCACGACTACCCCCTGGGGTACGTGCGCTGGACCGAGCAGCGCAACATGCTTTCGTTTCTTGAACTTGTGGCCGCGGGCAAAGTCCGGCCCGCGGAGTTGGTCACCCTCCAGGGTCCGCCGGACGACGCGCCCCAGGTCTACCAGGGCCTGGCCGACACCGGGACGCAGCATCTGGCCGCGCTGTTCGTCTACCAGGCGGCGCAGCACATGGACGAGCCGTTGCGCAGCCCGTCGACCGTTTGGGAGATCAAGGCCGGGCCGAAAAAACAGGGCCGGGTCGGCCTGGGCCTGATCGGCGCGGGCAACTACGCCGCGGCGTTCCACCTGCCCAACATCGAGGCCAATCCCGCGGCGCAACTGCGGGCCGTGGCCACGCACAAGGGTGTGGAGGCCAAGCGACTGGCCGAGCGTTACGGCGCGGCGCTGGCAACCACCCAGCCCGAGCAGGCGATCGCCTGCGACGATGTGGACTGCCTGATCGTTGCCACGCGCCACGACTCCCATGCGGCCCTGGGCCTCGAGGCGTTGCGGGCCGGCAAGCACGTATTCATCGAGAAGCCGCTGGCCCTGAGCCTCGATGATCTGACCGAGCTGATTCGCGCATCGCGGGAGTCGGGAAGGGCGCTGAGCGTGGGACACAACCGACGCTTCAGCCCCCACATCCGCGAGCTGTTGGACTGGCGGCGGAAGCTCGGCGGGCCGTTACAGATGATCTACACGGTCAACGCCGAGGCGCTGCCCGGCGCTCACTGGATCAACGATCCGGCCATCGGCGGCGGACGACTGCTGGGCGAGGGCTGCCACTTTCTGGACCTGCTGTGCCAGATCGCCGGCGCGCGGCCCACAGCGCTTTACGCCCAAGGCGTGCTGCGGCCCGGCGTTGATCCGGCCCTGTGCCAGGACTTCAGCGTCAGCCTGAACTTTGCCGACAACAGCATCGGTCGGCTGGACTACGTCAGCCAGGGGATCAAGGAACTGCCCAAAGAACGCATCGAGGTCTTTGCCCAAGGACAGGCCTGCCTGGTGTACGACTTCAAACGCACGCAGTTCCTCGGGACACAGCGCAAGGAGCTGCGCACCCGAGCCCAGGATAAAGGGCAGCGCCCGCAGTTCGACGACTGGATCGCCTATCTTGGCGGCAAGCCCGCCGACCCGCTGCTGTTGCCCGACGCCGCGTTGGGCACTTACCTGGCGCTGTGCGCCGCGCAAAGCCTGGCCCAGGACAAGGCCGAACAGCTCGATTTCGATCGGTTCTGCGAACAGGCGGCAGCCGATACCAAAGCCGAATCCACTGAATCTGAATAAAACGGGCTAGAGTTGTTCGAGGATCTGGGCCGTCAGGCCGCGCAACCTGCGGTCGCGGGCTGTAAGCGCGAGCATGCGCAGCTTGGAGCGCAGGGCCGTAAGCTCGGCCGCGGAGCGACCCTGGATCAGCTTTTGCAACGCCTCGAGCGCGTCCGCGGCCAGGGTCGGGTCCGAGCAGTCCAGCAGCAACAGCAGGGTGCTCCAGTCGTCGTCGGGCAGGCCGTGCTCGGCCACGAAATCGGTCGCCAGCTTGTCGAAGCCCTCGTCGCCAAAGGCGTCGCGCAGGGCGTTTACGCTCTTGCGGTACGCTGCGCTGCCGCGCTTGCCCTGGAACGCGCTCTCGGCCTGTTTGAGCAGCTGCTTTTTCATATATTGGCTGCGAGTGCTGCGCGAATCAGGGGAGGAACTCGATCGTTCGGAACCGCGGTGGCCGCTGCGGTCGCGCGCCTTGTCGATCTCGCGCCAGCTCGGGCGGTCGTCATCATCCCAGTCTCGGCCTGCTGTCATCTAAGCGGTCCTCAGCCCTTGCGCTTGGCCGCCTTGAGCTTGGTCTTGCCCTCTTCGACCACCACGCGGAACCCCACGTCGCCGCCCAGGCGCTGCTGCAGGTTCTTACGTTGCGTGCGAACGGTTTTGGAGAATTTCTTGAAGTCGATCTGGGTTTGCTCGCGCGTGCTGCGCCGGGCCTCGACGAACTCGCGGTAGAGCTTGCGCAGCTCGCGCCCCTCGCGCTCGGCCTGGCCGGCCTGCTCGGACCTGTGCGCCGTGCTCTGTACGCGCTCCAACGCCTCGGAGCCCAACGGCTTACGCGGGCCGCCGTGCTTGATGTCGTCCAGTCGACCGATGCGTATGTCGGCCTTGAAGCGGTCGCGCTTGTAGGTTCCCTTCTCGATCTCGAGCATGGTGCGGTCCCAGAAGCGCGAGATCGCCTCGTAGCGCGAGAGCAACGCCGAGAGCCTGAAAGCCAGTTGGGTATTGTTCGGTCGCCTGCCCGAGAAATGGAGCACCAGCTTCTGCAGCTGCTGTCGTTCGCTGAACGGCTCGCGCTTGTTCAGGCCGCTGAAATAATGTTCGTAGAGCACGGTCAGTTCCCGCATTTTGCTCTCGAATTCGCTGATCTGCTGCTCGTTGTTCATCTTTGGGGAATCCGTTGGACTCATAATAGATGATGTTTGTCACAGTATAATCGGAAAAAGTCTGAATGCCAGCCCTTTTTCGGTTCAGTTTCGCGGCTGAGATAATCCCCTTGACAGGGGGGAATCTGTTGGTTAGTCTCTACTGAGTGAACATTCATTCATTTTAGCGGTTCCGCTAATTAGTCCGAATTACAGTCAAGCCGTGCAGCCGGAGTTGCTGCGCGACGGGGCCATCTCGCAGTATTGGGCTGATGAATGTTTCGAAGTAGGTTTTGCTCAAAATCTTAAGGCCGGCCGAGACAATGGTGACGTTGAAGAACATCGACGACAAGCACGAAAAAATACTACAGGCCGCCATAAAAGTATTTGCCAAGAACGGTTTTCACAAGAGTAAAATCAGCCAGATCGCCAACGAGGCCGGAGTGGCCGACGGCACGATCTACCTGTACTTCAAGAATAAAGACGACATTCTGATCAAGCTCTTCGAGGAGAACCTCGAAACCCTGATTTCGCAGTTCAAGAGCCGTCTGGAGCAGGTGCACGACCCGGTGGAAAAGCTCAAGACATTTATCCACCTGCACCTGACGACCATGGAGGCCAACCAGGCGTTGGCCGAGGTGCTGACCGTCGAGTTGCGTCAGAGCCACAAGTTCATGAAGGAGTACGTTCCGCGCAAGTTCGCGGATTACATGCAGATCGTCAGTTACATCGTGCGCGAGGGCAAAGATCAGGGCGTATTCGACGCCGAGGTCAAGCCCGGGGTTTTCAAGCGCGCGTTGTTCGGGGCGTTGGACGAGATGGTGCTCTACTGGGTGTTGACGCCCAAGCGCAAGTACTCGCTCAAGACCGCCGAGGAGCAGATCTACCGGATCTTCGTAAAGGGAATATTGGTCGACAGGCAACCGGTCGCCGCAGGTTGACGCGGCGCTGGAATTGATACGGATAACGGACCGACCCCGCCTGCGGGGGGAAACGATTTAAGGCGCACGTCCTATCATGAATGACCCAGGGTAGGGCGGGCATCAAGAAACCAATCCGAGGAGGTGCCCTGTGAACATAGTAGTTCTTGTCAAGCAGGTGCCCGATACCGAGACCAAGATCAAGATCAAGGCCGACGGATCGGGTATCGAGACTGACGGTATCAAGTGGGTGATGAACCCCTATGATGAGTACGCGGTCGAAGAGGCTCTGAAGATCAAGGAGGCCGGCAAGGCCGACGAAGTGACTATCCTTTCCATGGGTCCGGACCGCGCCATCGAGGCGATCCGCACCGGCTTGGCGATGGGAGCCGACAAGGCGATCCACGTCAAGGTCGACTCGCTGGACGGCATGGACGCACTGACCACGGCCCAGGCTTTGGCCAAGGGTCTGGACGGCGTGGAGTACGGCCTGATCGTCTGCGGCAAGCAGGCGATGGACGATGACCAGTCAGCGGTCCCGGCGATGCTCTGCGAGCTTTTAGGCATCCCGCAGGTCACCGTGGTGAGCAAGGTCGAGGTCGGCGAGGGCACCGTCACCGTCAACCGCGACATCGAGGGCGGCGCCAAGATGGTGATCGAGGCCCCGCTGCCGGCTCTGGTCGCCGCGACCAAGGGACTCAACGAGCCGCGTTATGCCAGCCTTCCGGGTATCATGAAGGCCAAGCGCAAACCGGTCGACGTGAAGAACTTCGCCGATCTGGGCGTGGAGCCCGTGTCCAAGACCGAGATCATCGGCTGGTCGCTGCCCGACGAGAGGGCGGCCGGCAAGGTCATCAACACCGGCGATCGCGAGCAGAACGTCAAGGAATTGGTTCGCCTGCTTCGCGAAGAAGCCAAGGTTATCTAACCCTGGCGGGAAAGGAGCAGCACCATGTCTAAGATACTCGTTATTGCGGAGCTCAAGGGCAGCGAGCCTAAAAAGATAACCTTCGAGTTGCTCAGCGCCGCCAAGAATCTGGGCGAGACCGCCGACGTCGCGGCCATCGGCAAGGGCCTGGCCGGCATCGGCGCCCTGGTCGGACCGTACGGCGCCGACAATGTCTATCTGCTCGAGTCCGACGCCCTGGCCGACTACTCCAACGAGGGTTACGCCAAGGTTCTGGCCGATCTGATCAACGACAAAGGGTACGAGCTGATCCTGTTCGGCTCAACCACCACGGGCAAGGATCTGGCCCCGCGCCTGGCCGCCAAGCTGGGCATCGGCATCGCCGCCGACACCGTCGACATCAACAAAGACGGCGACAGGGTCGTGGCGCGCCGCCCGGTGTTCGCCGGCAAGGCGTTCAACGACGTGATCTTCAGGGACGGCAAGGGGATCGTTGCGATCCGCCCCAACGTGATCGCCGTGGCCGAGCCCGAGGCGGGCAAAGCCGCAGCCGAGAACGTTGTGGCAGCCGACGCAGGTGTGATCAAGGCCGTGCTCAAAGAGACGGTCGAGGGCGAGAGCGATCGTCCGGACCTGACCGAGGCCGACCGCATCGTCTCCGGCGGACGCGCGATGAAGGCCGCCGAGAACTTCAAAATTCTCGAGGATCTCGCCGACGCGATCGGTGCGACCATCGGCGCCAGCCGCGCCGCCGTGGACTCGGGCTTCGCCCCGCAGTCCTGGCAGGTCGGACAGACCGGTAAGGTCGTCAACCCCTCGCTGTATCTGGCGTTCGGCATCTCCGGCGCGATCCAGCATCTGGCCGGCATGCGGACCTCCAAGGTCATCGTGGCCGTCAACAAGGACGTGGAAGCCCCGATCTTCCAGAAGGCCGATTACGGCATCGTCGACGACCTGTTCGAGGTGGTTCCACTGCTGACCGAGGAATTCAAGAAACTGCTGGCCGAATAGCCCGTAGCGGTCGAATACAATACGTCTGCAACGGTCGGCATAAAGCCGGCCGTTGTGGGCGGTTCGGTGCAAGGAGCATGTTATGAAGGAACGGTTAGCCTTCTGGGAGATCTACCAGGGATACGGCTGGACCCGCTGGTTTGTCTACGGCTTGGCGCTGGTGACCATGGCGATCTTCGCCTACGGCGTGTGGACCAAGGTCAAGCTGTGGCGCGCCGGTACCAAGTCTGAAAAGCCGCGCCTGGACCAGATGGGCGCGCGCATCGTCAATCTGCTCAAGTACGCCCTGGTGCAGATCAAGGTTTTCAAAGAGGCCTACCCGGGGATCATGCACGCCTGCATCTTCTTCGGCTTCGTAGTGCTGTTCATCGGAACGGCGGCCACGGTGCTCGACGAGGATCTCTACCGACTGATCACCGGCAGCAAGTTCATCCAAGGCGGATTCTACGTCGCGTTCAGCTTTTTCCTCGACCTGTTCGGCGTGCTGGCGATCATCGGCCTGGGCATGGCTGCCTGGCGACGCTACGTGACCAAGCCCGATCGTCTCGACAACCGCTCCGACGACGCGGTGGTGCTGGGCCTGATCGCGCTGATCCTGGTCACGGGCTTCCTTTCCGAGGCCGGACGCATTGCCAACGGGCTGCTCGTGGCGCCGGGGACCCAGCTGACCACGCACGGCATCAACCCGGACTACGCGAGCTTCGAGCCGTTGGCCAGCCCGGTGGGCTATTTGCTGGCCCTGGGACTCAAGGGATTGGGCGTGGGCGGCACAGCGGCGTTCCACAAGGTGATCTGGTTCCTGCACCTGTTCCTGGGACTGGGCTTCATCGCCGTAATCCCCTACACCAAGCTGTGGCACATCGTGGCCAGCTCGGCCAACATCTATTCGAGCAACCTGGAGCTCGATGGTGCGGTCGTGCCCATCGACAACCTGATCGAGAAGATGGAGAACGATCAGATCGAGCGCCTGGGCTATGATCGTATCGCCGATTTCACGCCCAAGCAGCTTGTGATGCTCGACGCCTGCACCCGCTGCGGACGCTGTCAGGAGGTCTGCCCGGCTTACAACACCGAGAAGCCGCTGAGCCCCAAGCAGTTCATCCAGGACTTCAAGATCTATTGGGACGCCAAGTGCAAGGCTGAGGCCGCCAAGTCGGTCGAGGGCGAGGGCGAGGAAAAGGCCGCGGACGACGAGTACGATCCCGAGCCGTTCCTCAACGACGTGGTCAAGCCCGACGTGGTCTGGTCGTGTACAACCTGCATGGCCTGTATGGAGGCCTGCCCGGTGATGATCGAGCACCTCTCGCTGATGAACGAGGTTCGTCGCGCCCTGGTGTTCAACATGATTATGCCCGCCGAGGGAAGCAACTTCCTCAAGAACATGACCAACAACATGAACCCCTGGGGTATGAACCCCGGCGACCGCATAGGCTGGGCCGAGGGCCTGGATATTCCGCTGGCCTCCGACGGTGATTTCGACGTGCTGCTGTGGGTCGGCTGCATGGGCGCCTATGACGCGCGCGCGCAGAAGGTCTCGCAGTCGTTGGTCAAGATCATGCGCCAGGCCGGAATCAAGTTTGCAGTGATCGGCAACGACGAGAGCTGCTGCGGCGATTCCTCCCGCCGTCTGGGCGAAGAGGGCCTGTTCCAGATGATCGCGATGCAAAACGTCGAGATCATGAACGAGCTGGGCGTGAAGAAGATCGTCACCACCTGCCCGCACGGCTACAACACGCTCAAGCATGAGTACCCGAAACTTGGCGGCGAGTACGAGGTCAAACACCACACCGAGTTCATCGCCGAGTTGATT
Organism: Candidatus Alcyoniella australis; assembly: GCA_030765605.1. Classification (NCBI taxonomy): domain Bacteria; phylum Candidatus Lernaellota; class Candidatus Lernaellaia; order Candidatus Lernaellales; family Candidatus Alcyoniellaceae; genus Candidatus Alcyoniella; species Candidatus Alcyoniella australis. The sequence continues at coordinate 15,016 of JAVCCG010000122.1, read as the reverse complement.
CAGGGCGGCAAGATTAAACTCAAGAACAACGGTTTTAGCGGCAAGAACCTGGTGTTCCACGACTCGTGTTACCTGGGCCGCTACAACGACCTGTACGACGAGCCGCGCCAGGTGCTGGCAGCGGTTCCCGGCCTGAAGACCACCGAGATCGAGCGCAGCCGCAACAAGGCCTTCTGCTGCGGAGGCGGCGGCGGTCTGATGTGGCTTGAGGAGCACGCGCCCAAGATCAACGTCACCCGCGTGGAGCAGATGATGGAGGCCAAGCCCGACGTGCTGTGCTCGGCCTGCCCGTTCTGCCTGACGATGTTCGACGAGGCCTATAAGCTCAAAGGGTACGACGAGCAGGGAGTCGAGCTGTTCGACCTGGCAGAGGTCGTAGCTAAGTCCCTCGACGAATAGACCCTAGAGCAAGACAGTTATTTACCAGCCCGCGTCCCTTTGGGGCGCGGGTTTTTTCTGCTCTTAATCAGGGGGTGGTGATGGAAATGTTCTAAGTAGATCATTAAGAAAGATTATAGTTTTAGCAGAGTTTAACCAATTTTCAATGATCGGGAAGTAAATGTTTTTTCCAATCAGAGGAACTAATGGGAACGCATGGTGATTACTAACTCTTTCAGTTATCTTAATGTCTTTCAAAAGAATATCTATTGCTTCCCTGGGTGTCTTCCGTTTTTGATATGATCGACTAGATAAAAGGCAATCTAAAGCGTCAGCTAGCTTCAGTATAGTAGTACCAACAACGAATTTAGCATATCGTCCTTCAACGTCATGTATTTTTTCCTCTTGAAAAAAGTCTCTTCCAACTAGTTCTACCTGATATGGTCGAAGGTGATGACATAAAATTGGCAAGGTTTTCAAATATGGGGAAGCGTCAGAGAGAATGCTGACAAGACCAAGGCCCACCAATTGATGCCTATTTACCCAATACATTTCCCTTGGTGATAAGCTAGAGGGCTTGCTTAGTAGAATATCGGGAGCATTTAATTTACCAAAATCATGAAGATAACCACAGAGGCGTAAAGCATTGATCTCGGCAAAGGTGAATAAAGCATCAAATAAATTAACCATATTAGATGTTATGCGACCAACGCGCATCGAGTGCTCCCACGTATAATCGTCTTTAGCGCATAAATATTGAAGGGGAGTCATGTTGCAAAACTGAGATTCTACTGTATAATTGACATCATCAATATCAATTCTTTCAGATTTTGCCAGGAAGCTTGATGTTTCAATACAAATAATTTTATGATAAGTAGGAGGATTTATCGTTTTTCTACATGGCCAAATCGATGTTAGATCGTCCTGAAAACTTGCTGAATTTCGCTTTAAAAGTGGCCATGGGATTACAAGCCACCCCTTACTTAAATACCTAGCGAGAATTTGTGCTTCTTCTCCAAGGTTTCTTTGGCGATCGTCAAAATCTATTAATTTACCATTATCCCATCGAAAATCGCCTTGAATAAAAAAGGTAACGCTACCTTTCATTACAATTCTGCTGATTATCTTCGAATGAGTAAAGAATTCATCGACTACATCCCTGGGTACATTCTCAGCTGACATAAGGCCACCTTGATTCATTTTGATTTTTTTGGGATAACTAGAATCTGATCCAGTAGGAATCAGGAGAGCCCCTTTCAGATTCAGGTTCCACTATAGGCTCTCTGAGTAAATGTTTCGTAATAATGCCTATTTCAAACAATTTAGCCGTTGGTGACTCCAGGAAGTAAGTGTCGCGACGTTGTTGGTCCTCACTATGTAAGTACTCAAACATCAAAGTGGCAACAGTCTTTTCTGCCAGGTTTTTGTTAACGGATAAAACAAAATGGTTTTCCATTCTCTCGCGAAGTACGATCAACAGTGTTTTCTCTTTATTCTCTTTACCATACGAGGCTATCGTTTGTAGGACATTTCTCTTTTTTATTAGATTTTTTATCTGTTTATCGTCAAATTCCATTTCTGGACTAATATGTTCCCAACCAAAGCTTGCAATGACCTTGGGCTTGTGCTTCCTGAGGGATGTTGCTAATGACGATACGGTATTAATGTCCCAAACAGCTTCATTGACGGCACCAAGATTCAACCAAAGCAATTTAAGATTTCCCGAGAAAAGCCTGATTAAGCATTCTTTGCGTGTGTTTATATTGGTAGGAACCAATACGAGCCCATACGACGTATTTCTAACTAGATCCTTACAATATTCAATATATTCATCCCAAACCTGAGGAGATTTCCACTTCAGGAAAGACTGAGGGTTTTTAAAGTTGAGTGCGTTGAAAAGATTATTATACTTATCCTTGTTGATATTTTTAATCATCTCTTCAGTAAGAGCTGTTAGCCATTTAACAGGATCAGCAACATCAGCTTCAGCCATAGAATCGCCGGTATTTTGTAAAAAGCGACTCTTGAAAGCTTCGACCGATGTCAGAGGTTCAAGGACACTGTTGATTAGATCCCTTTTCCCTTTAATGGAAAGGGTGTTATCTATCTGCATTGGATTAACCTCGAAACGGTTGTTCTGAAACGGGCGAGCGTTGCCGACCTGTTGGTCCGGTAATAGCGTAAACGGCATGAACTGTGAGGGTCGCTCCCTGTATGCTTGATCTCGACGGTCTCATTGATAGGACCAATCGCCGAATCGACTAAGCTCTGCATCGGGTGCATTTCCATATTTAAGACTCTACCGTACGTCACTGGTTAGCGTTCATACTAGTTGTCGTCTCGTCGCTGCTTGTCCGCTTTAATGACCCGATTATGCCTTGCTCCATGGTGTTTATTTTTATTGTCTACATCTTTCTATGAGGTTGTGATCCATTTGTCAAGGTGTTTGTCCATAACGATTCAGAAAAAAAGCAAGCTGTAAACGGTTTATCTGTATTAATCGCATCATCTTGTTTCCTAAGATTAATTTTATGGTTGCTTGTGGGTGGACGAGTATCTCACGGGAGCAGCTCCTGGAGCGGTCGCCAGGTTCCGCCGTAATCCTCGTCGTCCGTGCCCGCGCTCAGGGCGCTGCCCGGGATCAGCGGCGCACACAGCGCCTCGACCTTGAACCCGTCGATGCGATAGACGACCAGCGGCGCGGGGCGCAGTTGCAGCGGATTCTCGGCCTGGGTCTCGACCTTGCCCGCGAGGTAGATCACCGAGCGAAACGGCCCGCCGTCGCCCTGGTCCTGGGCCGCCGCGCCCCACAGTCGGCCCTCGGGATCGAGGTACAGCTCCGCGATGTCGCGATTGCGCAGCGGGTCGCTCCACAGCGTATCGTCCACGGACAGCGCCTGCTCCTGGATCACTTGCAGCGCGTTGTCCGTCCCGATGCTGCACAGCCGCAGCTTGCCGTTTGGATTGGCGTCCGAGCCGCCGCGCTCTCCCAGCAGCAGTAGTTTGCGCTGATCGTCGAACCGCAGACAGACCAGCCCCTCGACATTGTCCGTATCAGCGGGCAAGCGGTAGACGGCGAGGACCGCGCCCGTCCAGCGCGTATTGGCGCGCTGGATGAGCAGGTGAAACACCCGTCCGTAGCGACCCTGGTAAAAGCCGCTTTCGGCCGCGAGGAACTCGTCGGTGCGTCCGGGTACCGGGCAGATCGACTCCAAATCGTTGGGCAGGGCAGCGGATGCGGGCCATGTCAGCCGCACATCGCGCAGCTCAGGCCGACCCTTGCGGTCGATGGTCAGGGCGGCGACGCGCGGCTTGTCCGCATTTTTAGGCTTGTTCTTGGTGTCGTAAACCACCAGCAGGCTGTGCTCGTCCAAGATCGCCATGCCGCTGATGCCCGGGAAGCACGGCCGCAACGGCTTGTCCGCGGCCAGGGCCGCGCTGCATAAAAGCACGACCGCCAGCAGCGCGCTTAGCGCGTAGTGCAGAAGAAATCGTCCGCGTTCAGGGCTCGATAAATTGTACGTTGACATCCGATCCCTCCACAGCCTGGCCGTTGATCTCAAGAGAGAACGTCGCCTGGCCCGGCTGTGTGGAGCGTACTACGTACAGCAGGTCCCAGTCATTGTCGGACAACCAATCCTTGGAAGTTCCATCGGCGACCGACGCTCCCTTCTCCGGACTGAGCACGCCCGGCGAGCGCCACAGCGAAAAAACGTCGCGACCCATGAACCAGATGCGTTGGATCTGATCGGCCGTCCCGCGGTTTGATACCAGCTGGACCTTCTGGCCGCCGCCAAGCCTATGGCCGTTGGCGCCGTGGAGCTTGTAGGCCAGGGAGGCGAAGGCCCTGCCGTCGGCCGCGATCTGTTTGCCCTCAGCCGAGCAGAAGCTGTCCACCGACGAGGGCTGCTCGCGTTCGAGTTGCGCATAACCCAGACGCAACGCCGGCGCGGGCCCGGACTCGAGGTCCACGATCAGCTCGTCGGTCGGGCCGTGGGGCGCGGGCGCGGCCCAGGCTCCGGTCTGTTCGATATAGACCAGCTCGAGCTGTTTGAGTCCGACGCTGTCCGCGCTGCCCGCGGCGTTGATCCTGATCTCGATGGTCAGGGAGCGCAGCGGCATGAATGCCTGAAGATCGAGCCGCGAGCCCAGATCGAGGTAGACCTGTTGTTCCGTTGTGGGACGGTAGGTCGCAGCCTGCACCAGGGAATCCGCGTCCGGGCCCACCAGGAAGGTTACGGTGTCCGAGGCATCGTCGCCTTTGATCACCGCGTGCAGATAGACGCCCAGGACGAAGCCGCTGAACTCGCGCTTGATGGTCCAGCGTCCGGTATTGGTCGTGTCTTCGGGATGCAGCGGCGCCGGAGCCTGCTGCTCGAACATCAGGTGCTCGATGTTTTCCATGGACAGCGGTGCGAGCCCGAGTTCGGGATCGAGCACCTGCCACTCGCGGCGCATGGCCCCGCTGAAGAAACGCGCCTCGGTGCAATCGTGGCAGAAGCTGGCGCCCAAACCGCTGTAGTGAATTTTCAAGCTCTCGCGTGGATAGAGCTGATGGCGCACGGTCTGATGCGCCAGGGGATCCGGCTCTTCCGAGCCGTTGGGCGGCCCCAAGAGATCAGTGTAATGGTCGGCGAAATCGGTCAGGTTGGCCAATCGCTCGTCGGGATCGGTCGAGGCATATATCAACGAAGAGTCGTTCTCCAGTGTCTCGAGCGAGGTCACGTTGCTCAGACCGTGGTCAAGAAAGAACAGCCTGCTGCTCGGATCAAAGAAGTGCCAGCCGCCGTCATAGTAGACCTCGGCGCAGACGTGGCCGACGAGGTAAGCCACCCGCGCATCGAGCCCGGCGATCTGCCAGAGATAGACCAGAACGTGGCTCTGTTCGCCGCACCAGCCGTAGCCGAAAACGTTGAACATCAGCGCCGGGTCGAACATCCCCTCGAGCTCCGGCACCATGCCCCAACGCAATTGGGCGGTCACCGCCTCGTACAATGCCTGGGCCGCCTGACTATCGCTCATGCCCGCTGTGTATTGGTCGACCCAGGCCTCGATGTCGGACCGATCGCCGAGCTGTCCGTCGTACACGCGCAACCCTTCGATCAGCTGCGAGCCCTCGTTGCTTAGCTCGATCCACTGCGGCAGGTTCGCTGAACCATCGTCGAGCCCCAGCGGCGCGGCCGAACCCAGGGGCGGCGTTGCGACCTGCGCCGTCTGAAAGTCCTCGGTGCTGCGCACCTCGAAGGGCAGGTAAACGCGCACTAATCCCTTGTCCGCGGACAGCCCCTCGACCCGCAGGCAGTGGTAGCCATCGGCCAGGGCCGGCAGCTCGAAGCCGTTGTGCGCGTCCAACGGCTGGTCCCAATCAAAGACCTCCACCTGCCTGATCTTGTAGGTCGGATTGAGCATTAATACCGGCTGCGGATGCTGGTAAAGCCGGTCGTAGAGCGGCGAGAAAATCGGTCCCGAGTCGGGGAACTCCTCGGGCTGATAGGTCGCCTCGAGCGCGCCGTCCGCCGGGCAGGGTGGATACTCGACGCTGTCGTCATCGTCGTCATCGTTGTCGTCTTCGTTGTCATCGTTTTGCGCACTATTGCCCTGATCGCCGTTATCACAGGCGGTCGTGCATAGCGCGAGCAACAGCGCCAACAACAATATCGAGAAGAGAAAAAGTCTACCTTGATGATGCATAATGAATTTTCCTTGACTTCTTCAGTATCGGCCGATCGATTATCAGAGCCGTTGATCCTGAAAGCAAGACGTTTCATTGCGACGGATACAATTTAAATAAGGAGAAATACCTAATAATAAAAAAGCCTTACGCCAGCAATCGATTTTGCTCCCCAAATAAGCATTGCCAAGCTCGGGTTTGACAGCATTAAAGTGCGAACGATAGATTGATTCGATTCCATTAATGGTAATCAATTCGCCCGACCGCCGGTCGGCATGTATCAAGAGGGAAACCTAATGGAGCAGTACAGCATCCGCGGAATTGCGGACATTGAGCGCATTGAGCAGGTTCCGCTGGAGCAGCGCGGCATCCCCGCTTCGACCTACGAGATGATCCGCGACCAGGCGCAGCGCACGCCCGAGCGCATCGCGCTGACCTTTTTTCAAAACGGCGAGCAGTACGATAAGCCCCTGGACTTTAGCTACCAGCAGTTGTTGGGCGGGATCCATCGTACTGCGAATATGCTGCGCGACCTGGGCGTGGGCCCGGACGACGTGGTCTCGCTGCTGCTGCCCAACCTGCCGCAGACTCAATTTGCGATCTGGGGCGGCCAGGCCTGCGGCGTGGTCAACCCGATCAATCCAATGCTCGAGGCCGAGGTGATCGGCCAGATCATGGCAGCGGCCAAAACCAAGGTGCTGATCGCGCTGGGCGACGTGCCGGGCAGCGACATCTGGCCCAAGGTCGAAAAGCTGCGCAGTATGTTGCCCGAACTCAAGGTGGTGCTGCGCGTGCTCGGACCGCCGACTACGGCGGAGGGAGTGCTGGACTTCGACGAGCAACTCGGGCGCTACGACGCCCAGGGGCTGAGCTTCGAGCGCAGCATCGATCCGCAGGACCTATGCGCGCTGTTTCATACCGGCGGAACCACGGGCACGCCCAAGCTGGCCAAGCACACCCACGCCATGGAGACCTACATCGCCTGGGCCGTGGGCGTGATGGCGGGCTTTGATTGCGACAGCTCGATGATCTGCGGCCTGCCGCTGTTTCACGTCAACGCGGTACTCGCCACCGGCCTGGCGCCCTACGCGGTGGGCGCGCGCGTGGTGCTCGCCGGGGCCGCGGGCTACCGCGACCGCACGTTGATCGGCAACTTCTACAAGATCGTCGAGCGCTATCGCGCCACGTTCTTCTCCGGCGTGCCCACGGTCTACGCCGGGCTGTTGCAGGTGCCCGCGGCCGGGATCGACATCTCCTCGCTGCGTTACGCGATCTGCGGCGCCGCGCCGATGCCTATCGAACTTTTTCGCAACTTCGAGGCCGCCACCGGCATGAAAATTCTGGAAGGCTACGGCCTGACCGAGGCCACGCTGGTCAGCTCGATCAACCCCCGCGACGGAGAGCGTAAGGTCGGCTCGATCGGCATCCGCCTGCCCTACCAGCCGATGAAGTGCGTCAAGCTCGACGAGAACGGCGTTTTTCAGCGCGATTGCGACGACGACGAGATCGGCACGATCGTGATCAAGGGCCCCAACGTCTTTCCCGGGTACACCGACGAGGCCTATAACGAGACCTGCTGGGTCGCCCAGGATTGGCTCAACACCGGCGATTTGGGACGCCGCGACGCTGAGGGGTACTTCTGGATCACCGGCCGCGAAAAGGATCTGATCATCCGCGGCGGCCACAACATCGACCCCTCGATGATCGAGAACGCCCTGGCCAAAATCCCCGGCGTCTCGCTGGTGGCGGCCATCGGCCGTCCCGACCCCTATGCCGGCGAGGTGCCCGTGGCCTACGTCGAGCCCGAGCAGGGCGTCGCGCTGACCAGCGATGAGCTGATGAAGCGCGCCGGCGAGCTGATCGGCGAGCGTGCGGCCGTGCCCAAGGAGATCGTGGTGCTCGAAAGTCTGCCCAAGACCGCGGTGGGCAAGCTGTTCAAGCCCGCGCTGCGTTGGGATGCGGTGCGCCGCGTGTACCAGCGCGAACTCGGGGCTCTGGGCGAGATGGTCCAAAGCTGCAAGGTCGAGGTCGGCGAAGACAAGATCCACGGCATGCTGGCGACGATCCGCGTTGTCGCGGCCGACGAGCCCGAGCAGGCGGTGGAGAGCAAGATTAAGCAGGCGCTGGCGAACTACACTGTGCGCTATCGCGTGGAGTGGAAATCAGCGTAGCAGACCCTCGAGCATCGCCTGCACGATCATCAGCAGGACAATCAAAATCAGCGGCGTGGGATCGATGCTTAAGCCTTCGAGGCGCAGCGTGCGGCGGATCGGTCCGTACAGCGGCTCGGTCAAGCGCCGCAGGGTCTGCATCAGCGGGTGTCGCGGATCGCGGATGAACCAACTGAGCAACGCCTGGGCCACGATCACCAGCACGTAGAGGTTAATCAGCGCGATCAGCAGCCTGATTATCAAAACCCGCTTAGTCCTCCTGCTCCTGCTCGCGCAGCAAGCCCAACTCGCGGCTGCGCCGCGTGGCGGCCTCCACAGCCTCCATCATCGTCGAGCGGAAGTTGCCGCGCTCGAGTTCCTTGAGTCCGGCGAAGGTCGTGCCGCCGGGCGTGGCCACCAGGTCCTTGAGGTATCCGGCGTGGCGGCCGGTGTCGATGAACATTTTAGCCGCGCCGAGCACTGTCTGAGCCGAGAGCAGATTACTGACCTTGCGCGAGAGGCCCAGTTGCACACCGGCGTCGGAGAGCGCCTCGATCATCATGAAGATGAACGCAGGTCCCGAGCCGGAGAGTCCGGTGACCACGTCCATCAGGCTCTCGTCGTGCAACACCACGCTGCGTCCGATGGAGTCGAAGATCTCGCGGGCCAGCGCTAGGTCGTCCTCGCCCACGTTTTGCGCCGGGCAGAGCACCGACATCCCCTCGCCGACCATTGCCGGCGCGTTGGGCATTACCCGCACCAGGCGCGAGCCGTTGCCCGCCAGCTTGTGCAGCGTGCCGGTCGAGACTCCGGCGGCGATCGAGATCAGTAAATGATTCGAGTCGAGCTCGTCGCCGATCCCTTTGAGCACATGGGTCACGTTCTGCGGCTTGACCGCCAGCAACACGATCGAGGTCTCGCGCACCAATTCGCGGTTGTCCGCGGTGGTGCGCACTCCGTAGTTTTTTGCGATCCCCGCCAGCTTGTCGGCTCCCAAGTCTGAGGCGATGATCCGCTCGGCGGGCAGCAGCTCGCCGCGCAGAATTCCCTTGATCAGGATCTCGCCCATATTGCCCGCACCGATAATGCCGATCGAATGCCCTGTGAACATCAGTCCGTTTCCCCAATTGCGCACGAGGAGCCTTGCCTCGCGCCGAAGATCGCCGTTCCCACGCGGACGATTGTAGCGCCGAACTCGATCGCCGCCTCCAGATCGCCGGTCATGCCCATGCTCAGCTCGTCCAGGCTGACGTTGGCCGGAACGTGCGGTGCGACCTGCTCGCGCAGCTTTATTAGCTCGCGGAAGTAGGGCCGCGCCTGCTCGTTGGGCAGAAACGGCGGCATGGTCATCAGTCCCAGCACCTTGACGTTGCCCAGCTCGGAGATCGCAATGAGCAATTCGCGCAGCCCTGCGGAGTCGATTCCCGACTTGCTCTGTTCGTCGGAGATGTTGACCTGCACCAGCACCTGCTGCACGAGCCCTTCGGCACCGGCGCGCCTGTTCAACGCCTCTGCCAGGCGCAGACTATCCACTGAGTGCATCAACTTAAAACGGCCGGGCACGAATTTGGCCTTGTTGCGTTGCAGATGGCCGATGAAATGCCAGCAGATGTCCCTACCGCTGAGCGTGTCGACTTTGTTTACCGCCTCTTGGATGTAGTTCTCGCCGAAGTCGCGCTGTCCGGCCTCAAGCGCCTGCTCGATCATCTCCAGCGGCATGGTTTTGCTTACCGCCACCAGCCGCACCGTATCGGGATCGCGGCCCGCCGCGTGCGCGGCCTTGGCGATGCGTTCTTTGACCTGCTCGAGGGTGATTGCGATTTTATTCATCTAAGTTCCTCCAAATCGAGGATCTCCAGACGCGCGGCAACGTCGATCGTTTCGGCCAAGGGCAGGCCGACCACGTTGGTGTATGATCCACGCACACTGCGCACCAAGCAGGCGCCGATGCCCTGGATCGCGTAGGCGCCGGCCTTGTCCATCGGCTCGCCGGTGGAGACATACCACCGTGCTTGAGCGGGCGTCAAGGATCGCAGTTCGACCTGCGAGGCGACCGCCGCGGACTCGCACGCGTCGTGCGGCCCGCCGCAAAAGGCGAAGGCGCTGACAACCGTGTGGCTGCGCCCCTGGATCAGCAGCAGCATGGCCACGGCGTCCTCGACGTCGCGCGGCTTGCCCAAAATCAGTTCGTCGATCACCACCGCGGTGTCCGCGCCGAGCACCCAAAAACCCGGATGCCGGGCGGCAACGGTGCGGGCCTTGGTCTGGGCCAGCCGCAGGGTGTGCTTCTCGGGCCCCTCGCCGGGCAGGGCGCTCTCGTCAACGTGCGCCGGGTCGATGATGAAATCCAGCCCCAGCGATCCCAGCAGTTCTTTGCGGCGGGGCGAGGCGCTGGCCAGGACGAATTTTTTCATTAGCAGGCGATCCTTGGACGCAGATAAACCGCTACGCCCCTCCGGTCGATTGCCGGCGGCGTAACGGATTTATTTCGCAACAGAACGTTAAGCTTGGATTACTCGGCGGGAACGCAGGCGTCTACCGGGCAGACATCGGCGCAGGCGCCGCAGTCGGTGCACTTCTCAAGGTCGATCGTATAGATGTCACCCTCGGAGATGGCGTCCGCAGCGCATTCCTCGATGCACGAGCCACAGGCGATACATTCACTGGTGATTTTATAGGCCATCGAGCAACTCCTCTTTTCGACTAAAACAAGAAACGGTCGGCAACGAAATCAGTTGACGGCCACGACCTCTTTAACCTCGGGAATTTCTTCTTTTAAAGTGCGTTCAACACCCATCTTCAGCGTCATCTGCGCGCCGGGACAGCCGTGGCACGCGCCTCTGAGCCGGACCGAAACCACGCCCTGCTCGTCGACGTCCACCAGCTCGATATCCCCGCCGTCACGCTGCAGGAATGGGCGGATGCGTTCGATTACCGATTGTACCTTTTCCTTCATAATGCCTCCGTTTGCCCGAAAGATCGCAAGATACTACTCGCTGAGCGTTTACCATGTCAATCCAGCTTCGGGCCGGTGTGTTGTCAGCCGTCGTCTTCATGCAAAGGGCCTGTTGTGCTACCCTCAGCGGTCGACCGGCTGGAAAAGTGTAGCCCGATCAACCAATGAGAGAATGTAAGATGGGCAATACATCGAACGGCAATAAACAGAGCTATTCCGATGGCCCATTGTCGTTGCGTACGCTTGTCATCGCCGCATTGATCGTCGCCCTTGCGGCCGCCATCGGCCTGGGGAGCAACGCGTTGCGGTCCGACCGCATCCCCTGGATCTACGAGCGCACGGCCCCGTCGGCCACCAACCCGATCGACCTGGAACAGGCCAAGGAGCTGTTCGATACAGCTGAGGCGCTGTTCCTGGACTCGCGCAGCCGGGAAGAATACGACGCCGGTCACATCAGCGGCGCGTTGAACGTGGATACCCTTGATCCGGAGCACATCGATCGAATTTTGGAGCAGGCCTTGCCCGGAATCCGGCTGGTGACCTACTGCTCCGGCGTCGACTGCCACTCCAGCGACCTGCTGGCCGAACGCCTGGTCGATATGGGCTACTCGGGCATCGGCGTGTTCTTTGGCGGCTGGCCCGAGTGGAGTGCCGCGGGCTACCCGACATTGGGCAGCGGCGAGCAGCCGCAAGAACAGCAACTCGATGTGAACGAGCTGTTTCCGCCATCAGATTCCGGCGGCGCCTGGGGCGAGCCATGAGCGGCCGCGCGATCGTCGATCGGCTGCTGGCCCTGGCGCGGATCTTCGTCGGCGCGGTGTTCGTCTACGCCTCGTTGGACAAGATCGCCAACCCCGAGCTGTTCAGTCAGTCCGTGGCCAACTACGCCTTTTTACCCTATGCGCTGAACAACCTGTTCGCCCTGTGCCTGCCGCCGTGCGAATTGCTGATCGGTGTGGCGCTGATTCTCGGGATCTTTGTGCGACCCAGCGCGCTGCTTGTCAGCCTGATGAGCCTCTCGTTTGCCGTCGGCGTGACCCGCGCGCGGATCATCGGCCTGGACATCGACTGCGGCTGCTTCACCCAGGACGGCTCGGGCTCGAACATCACCATACTCACCGTGCTGCGCGACAACGGACTGTTCGTGCTGTGCGCGGCGATCTGGTGGCTGCACAGCGGCGTCTGGGGCCTGGGGAGCAAGATCAAGGCCTTGCGCTGACACAACGGCGGCTTGAAGCCGCCACAATCTTTGTGTCTAGGGCTCGCCTGGGGCACCTTTGAGGTGCCCGCAAAACTCGCGTAGCACGACCATCATTGTTCAACGCCAAACCCCATGCCGCGACGCGGGATTGGTCGTTGGTTAAAACCAATCGTAGTTCGCGAGTTTTGTGCCGACTCTAAGCCGGCGCGATGGCCCGATCAGCGCGTCGCCTGGCCCCAGTTCGATCGGCTCGCCGCAGTAAACAAGTTGACGCTAAAGGCGGCAGCTGATTTGATTTGTATGAGAAAGAAGAGAGGATAAAACCATGAGACGCACGCTTAAACTACTGGCGATATTCGCGCTGCTGGGATTTTTGGTCCTGGGGCTGCTGCTGGGTGCCTGCGAGGCGGACGACGACGACGACGACGACGACGACGATGCAGCGCGCATCGAGCAGATCGTGGCCGAGATGATCCAGGGCTATTCCTTGCAGACCAACGAGGCCTACGACGAGCTGGTCTGGCCGCACATCTCGCAGCACTACAATTACGCGGGCCTGGATCGTGCGGGCCTGCATGCCGAGGCCTACGAGAATATCGAGGACTCGGAGTTGACGGTTACCAGCTATACGCTTCAGACCGTGGTAACGATCGACGGCGACGCGGCGCAGGCGCAGATCGACGTGCTCTACCAGGCGCAGATGGATGAAGAACAGCTCGATCTGGTGCTCTACGCGCAGATCCAGGCCAACTCGACGGCGGTCTTTTCCCGCGAGCAGGACAGCCAGGGAGACACCGACTGGAAGGTGACCTCCAGTCCCTCGCGGCCGGGCGTCTCAACGCTGTGGGGCGGCGACGAGTCGCTGCAGCCCGACCTAAGCAGCCTGCAAATCAATCCAGCAAACAGCGCGTCGCCGGGCGGAAGCATTGAGCTCAGCGGCCGAATCGAGTTTGCCCCGGCCAAGGCAGGGCTGATCCGCTACGCCTCGTGCGGCATGGACTGGGATGATTCGCGCGGCAACGTGGCCGTCGACGGGTCGGGCGAAGAATCGATTTTCGAGTTCGAGATCGAGGACAACGCGCAGACGGTGGACGTCGAGTTGAGCCTGCCCGCGCGCGGCAGCCCCGATGGGAGCGAGATTCCCTCGAGCCTGCTGCCGGGGGACGATGCGGTGCAGGTCGATTGCATTGCCGGGCTCTACGACTCAGATGCCGGGCAGGTCGTGTCCGCGAGCTCGTTGATCTGGCGCATGCCGCTGTCGGCTTTTAACAACGATCTGGGTAAATGCGACGACATGGCTTGGGATCCGGACGATCCGGTGGGTCCGTACCTGCTCCAGATGCAGTGGCCCGGCGACCTGGAGCCGCTGTACTTTCTTACAATCAATCGTTTCGGCGACCAGGGCTACGGCGCGGCCGCCTGGTACATGCCGCCGGCGGATGAGGATCTGGGCGAGGTCTCGGGTCTGCCGCTAAGCGGCGAGGTGACCGACGTCGGGTTCGAGCTGAGCTACGTGCTGATCGACCCCGAACCCGAGGTCTGCCCCACGCAGTTGACCATCAGCTACTCCGGGACCTTCGTCTCGGGCACGATCGAGGACGGGCTGTTCCAGATCGAGTGCCAGGGCGGCGACTACGTCAGCATCGAATTCACCGGCGAGAAGCAGATGAACCGCTGCGCCTACCCCGCGACCGACGATGTGCTCGGCCAGTGGTCGGTGGCCCTGGACTGGGCCTGGTTGATCCAGAACAGCGCCGAGGGCGTGAGCGTGGAGATCGACAGCAAGACCTACGAGGGGTTCCTCTATTACGGCATGCTGATGGCGATCAACTCCGAGGACGACTCCGAGGCCGTGGCGGTGCTGTTCTACGACGACGAGCAGGCTGAAGCCTTTGACCAGGACGGGCACCACGACCACGCGGTCAAGGGACCGCCCGTACCTGAGGATCGTTGAATAATACGAGCTAGACGGCGAAGTGGATCAGCAGCAGCGAGCTGATTACCAGCGCCAGGCCGGTGCCGACCATGATTGCCCCAGCGTTGAGTTCCGGCGCCGCGTTGTAGCGTCGGGCGAGCATGAAGTTGACGATCGCCGGCGGCATTGACGAGGAGATCACCAGCACCGCGGCCAGTGGTCCGTCGAGCCGCAGCAGTACAACCAGCGGCCAGACGATCGCCACTCCGCCCAGGCTGCGGCCCAACGCGATCAGCGCGCCTTTGCCGAACATCGTGAACGGCGTGGCCGAGAGCTGGAATCCGAGCATGATCAGCAGCAGCGGAATCGTGGCCTGACCCAGGGTCTGGATCGTCACGCCGATCCACTGCGGCGCCTGCCACTGGTAGAGCCCGGCCAGCGATCCGGCGATCGCCGCATAGAGCAGCGGCGAGCGAACCAGCTCGAGCCCGGCCCGGCGTCCGGCAATCGAGTAGATCCCCAGGCTGTAATGCAGCACCGCGGTCACGACCATCACCAGCACGGCCACGCGCAGGCCCTCGTCGCCGAAGGCCAGGTAACTCAGCGGCAGGTTGATCGCGCCGGTGTTGCCAAAGGCCGCCGAGAGCACGCCGCCGCGCATCTCGGGCCGACCCAGGGCCTGGATCGTCCAGAGGTAGATCAACACTTGCAGTACGATCATGCCGCCGAAAATCCCGGCCACCAG
>JAVCCG010000121.1 GCA_030765605.1 Candidatus Alcyoniella australis | reverse complement strand
TCGAATTGCGGCAGCAGCGAGAACCCGGCCACATCGTTGTCGTAGGTGCTGATCGCGAGGCCCTCGGAGAGCACCGCGGACATGCCCGCGTTTTCATAGGTGGTGATCGTGTTGTAGAAGCGCACGTAGAAAAGCTTGGAGCGCAAGAGCAGCCAATCGGTGGGCACCAGCTCAGCGTGCAGCGCCACCGAGCTTTTACGCCAGTCCTTGCGCCAGAGGGTCGAGGGATCGACCGCCTCCATGTTGAACGGCACGCCGCCCTCGAACTCGTAGTGCCCGGCGCTGAGCGCCACTGATCCCAGCGATCCGCTGTAGCCCAGGCGTCCGCTGAGCGATAGATCCTCGGAATCGGAGTTGTTGCGCAGCTTGCCGTCCTCGTTGCGCGTGGGCTCCATCTGCTGTGAGGTCAGGTAGCCCGCGCTGGTCGAGAACGCGGGTGCGAGGTAGTAATCAAAGTCCTTGTACGCGCCGGAGGTGCGCGCAGAGCCGCGCCAGGCGTTGACGTCGCCGTAGCCCGCGCTCAGTCGTGTGCGCGGGGTGGCACAGCCGCGCAACGTGACGATGTTGATCGCGCCGCCCAGTGTGTTGGGACCGTAGAGTACCGAGCTGGCGCCGCGCGCAATGCGAATCGAGGCCACGTCGCCCACCGGCAGCTTGCTTAGGTCCAGCACGTGGAAGTACGGCTCGTAGATCGGCACGCCGTCGACCAGCACGGCCACGTTGCGCGGATCGAGTCCGCGCAGGCTGACCAGGCTCTCGTGTTTGCCGTTGGCCGAGATCGAGGTCGGTGCGGCGTCGATCCGCGAGCCGGAATCCGCGGCCAAGGCTTCGGCCACGTTCTGCGCGCCCAGGGCTTTGATGTCTTTGGCGTCGATGAGCACGGCGAACGAGGTGCGCTGCGCCGGGCTTCGTTTGCCCAGCACCACGACCTCGCCCAGGGTGAAGGTCGACTGGTCATCGTCATCGGACTGATCGCCGTCGTCCTGCTGCGCCACCGCGTACGGCGGCAGGGCCAGGCATAGCGCGAGCAGCAGGATCAACAATCGTAAACTGCGAACGCTCATCAGCGGATCAGGGCTCGTCGTGGCAGCTGTAGCAGTTGATGGGCAGCTGCAACTGGTCGTGTTTGTAGTGGCAGCCCTCGCAGGTGTTGGCGTCCGAGCCCCACAGCGTGTCGCCGCCGATCAGCACCGGGATCGACGGGGCTTCCTGGGGCACGTTGATCAAGATCAGCTTGTCCACGGCCTTGGTCGAGACGCGCCCGCCCCATTCGGAGAGGTCAGGATCGTCGATGAAGCCGCGGTTGGCATAGGGCCGGTAGTACATGTTTTCCACGTGGTTGTGGCCGTAGGTCCAGGTGGAGACGAACTCGTCGGCCGCGTGGATGTTGACGTCGTAGAGGTACATATCGCCATCCACATCGACCCCGCCGAGCTCGAGCACGGTCTTGAAGTAGACCACCTCCTCGTACACGTCGGGCTCGACCTCGACTTCGCTGGTATCGCAGTCGCGCAAATAGATCTTGACCGGGTCGCCCGGCGGATCCTGGACTTCGATGAAGCGCAGCATGTCGATCACGTACAGATCGTCCACGCGCGCGGACTCGCCCAGGTCGGGAAACACGGAGTAGGGCGGGTCGTCGATGATCAGGTAGCCGTTTTGCATATCGTCCCAGGTGACGATCACATCGGACTTGCCCTGCCAGGGCTCGATCTTGTAGTCGTAGAGCACTTTGATCTGATCGGTGGTGAAGCTGCCGTCCATGGCGAACAGCTCGATCACGTAGTCCGAGACGAAGTCGGCGATGGCGATCGCCTCGTGCCCCTCGTAGTCGACGGTGTCCATGGTGTCGAAGTTGATGGCGAACTTACGGCCGTTGATCTTCAGCGTGATCCCCTCGCCGTGTACGGCGTCGCCCTCGGGCGGCGGCTCAACCTCGCGGATCGCCTCGATCTTGGTCACGCCGTGCAGGAAGTAGATATCGGAGAGATTCATTTCCTCCCAGTAATGGGAGCTGACCAACGGGTCGGGCTGCTCGGAGCTGGTCGGCTCATCCTGGTAGAGCACTCCGGATTTCTGTTCGTCGAACGAGATCTTGTCAAACGGTTTGCGTTCGTCGTAGGCCACTGGCTTGTACTCGAACTTTTTCGGTTCGCGGTTCAGGCCCGCGGCGCGGATCACCGAGGCCAGCGAAACCACGGGCTGTGGGCCGTCGCCCACATCGTAGAGGCAGGTCGGCAGGGTCGCCAGGTTGACGTTGGCCTCGAGCTGTTCGCCGTAGACCGTGACATTGACGTAGCCCTCGAGCCGCTCGTCCGAGGGATTGATGTCCTCGATTTTGCGCGCGAACACACCGGCCAGCGCGTCGTCGACGAACATGATGCCGTCCATGTCAAAGCCGTCGTCGGGCTTGTTCGAGCCGGGCACGCCGGTCCTCTCGTAGATCCGCAGGTTGGCCTTGGGCCCGCCGCTGCTGTGGCGGATCGTGATGTCCTTGGATTTCTGCGCGTAGGGCGGCCAGTCGGTGGTCGCATCCTCGGGGTCGATGTCGACGATCGAGAGGTCGCTGAGTCGAATCAGCGATCCGGCGTAGTCGTAGGGTGAGGCGACCAGCTCGTCGATGGTTGTCGGCTGCGGATCGGGCACTTCGTTGTTGATCGAGAGTTTGACCACGTGGTAGCCGCTGATCGGGATGAACTCGAGCATGTTGCCGTGCACGGTCACGCGTCCCTTGACGAACAGCTCGTCGCCCTCGTAGGTGCTGATCTCGGACATTAAGGCGCCGTCGTAGCCGTCGTCTTCCTCGGTGGAGCTCATGTCGGCAAAGACTTTGACGCCGTCGGTTTTCTGCTGGATGAAGGTCTTGAGGTACGAGCCGTCGACGATCACCCGCGTGCCCACGGTGACCACGCCGTTGACGCACAGCGTCTGGCCCAGTTGCGCCGGGTCGTCGCCGTCGCGCTGGTTGACGTCGGCCAGGTCGGTCATCTCGAACTCGCCCGCGATCGGCAGGCTGACCAGCGAGCCGTTGTTCATCTGCGATGCGTGGTAATCGCCCTTGGCCGGTTCCGCAATCCAGCCGATGCACAGATCGGCCGCGCACTCGTAGAACACAGCGTCCTGAAGCTGGTCCAGCGTCGGCAGATTTTCGTCGCCCACGCGGTCGGAGAGTTCGGCATCAAAAGAGCTGACGAAATCGTAGGTGAACCTGGGCGCGTCGGAGGCAAACTGCGGGATGCTCAGCAGCACGTCGGCCACGTTAAGTCCCTGGACCTGCTGCTCGGATCCCTCGGCGTCGATGACCATGAAGCCCTGGGGAGTGAAGTCGGCCAGCGGCACCGGGACCATGTTCAAATAGAAGGTATAGGCCCCGACCCCTTGGCCGTCGTCGTCATCATCATCGTCGTCGCCGGTATCTTTGGCGCAGCCGGCCCACAGCGTCAGGCTTAGGGCCAGGACCAGGGTCAGGATTAAAACGAACGATCTTGAGCTGTTAAGCTTCATCTTTACTCCTGGGAATACAGGGTAATGACCCCGTGGTTCATCCACTTGACGCTATAGGCACACTCGGCGCTGCCCCACGGATTTTTGGTCCAGCCCGAGGTCAGGTCGTCGTAGCGCGAGTCGTAATATAAATAGCCGTGCTTCATCTCCTCCCAAGAGGGCAGGAGCGATAGATCCTCGTAACGCTTGATAAATAGGTCGTAGCCGTCGGTGGCCGTGAGGTTGTAGCGGTACAGCTCGGGCGCGTCGGCCAGGCTGCTTTGGAGGATCACCTCGGAGAGCAGCACTGCCGGAGCGCCGTTGAAGTCGTGCTGATCCATGCCCTCGAGCACGACCTCGACCTCTGTGTCGCCGAGCACCACATAGACCCGCTCGTCGCCTTCCCACACGCCGCCGGTGAAGTCGGTCACCTCGGAATACTGGTCGTCGTAGCCCTCCCAGCCCGGTCCGCAGCCAAAAACCGCCACGGTCAGCATGGCGCATAGGGCCACGATCAGGGCGTAATGATTGGGATGCCGATGTTTCATAAGACGTGTCATTTGCTATGCCTGAGGTTGACTATATGTCTGACTATACAGAACGAACGCATTATAGACTGGCTGATTTATCAGTCAAGGCATAATGTACTTTGCCGTTGAACTAGCTGATATCAGACGGAATAATTGTAACAACCGCAACGGCGACGTTGTTTCGGGCTGGGCATGCCGATGGTTTTTATTTGAGCCCCATAATTCTAAAAAAGCATAAGTAGCTAATAACATAGCGCAAAAAAGCTAGCCTTGACAGGTATATATCACAATTGACATAAAAGCGACCCCCATGATATAGATGCCCCCGCCTCTGACAGATGTTTGTAATCAGGATCACAAAGGAGATTCAAATGCACAATAGAAGCCATTTTTTCCTGATGTTGTTAATCGCCATGATCGTGGCCGCCTTGGCCGGAGGCTCGTTGCTCGGCTGCTCCGGGGACGACGATGATGACGACGACGATGATGTCGACGATGATGTTGACGACGACGACGATGATGTCGACGATGATGACGACGACGATGATGACGACGACGACATCCCCTGGACCGGCGATGAGACGATCTTCGTCGAGCTGGGCGATGACGATCCGGTCGAGGTCGTGTTCGCGGGCCTGGGCGGCGTAATGTGGGACAATCCCGAGGACGACCCGGACGCCGGCGAGATGCTCTGCCTGCGAATTAAGACAATTGTCGACGCCGCGGCCGAGGTCAAGGGCAAGGACTTGGCTGACTATAAGTACACGTTTATCGCCACTGACAACTACAATCCGCTGAACAAGGGCATGGACGGCGACTACCGCGAGCTGCCGGGCTACGCCGACCTGGCCCTGGGCTACATCTACGAGTACGAGGAAGACGATTCCAAATATACCGACATCCGCCTTGGTTGGGATGAGTCGTTGGATTTCTCCAGCGGCCTGAAGATGCGGATGATGGACGGCGGCACGATCCAGGCCGTCGAGAACATCCTTTACGATCAGCACATCACCGTGAACGTGGCCTACGGCGTGGAAAAGACCTACACCGAGGTCGACCTGTTCGGCATGCCGGTGGTGGACAACGAGGGCACCCTGGGCGTGCCGCTGTATCTGATCGTCAACGATGCCGACCTGACGGACTTCGACCCCAAGACCTACGACTACGGCTTTAACTTCATTTCCAACGATGGTGACGGCAACTGGTCGGTGCTTAGCGAGAAGCTCGGCGGCGACACCAGCCTGCTGCCGGTGTGGCAGGACACCGAGACCAGTCAAGACGTGCATCACGGCTGGATCTACGATGGCGACACCGATGGCCACAAGCTGGGCTGGGACGATGCCGCCGTAATGTCCAGCCACTTCAGCATTAAGCACATGGACGGCGGATATATCGACGTCTACGATGTGACTACGGACTGATCCGAGTAACGCATTCGTAAAACCGGGGGGCGGCCCGTGCCGTCCCCCTATAGTTTTCAGGGGAGGTCGGATGGCTGATCAGCGCGGTCACAAACTTCTATGGACGCTACTGGCGATCGCCGTGGTAATCCTGCTGGTTACCTGGATCGTGCGGCTGGGCAACTCTGAGCCGCCTCAGGTTTGGCACGGCGACCAAAAACTCTACGTGGCGCTGGGCGAGAGCGCCGCAGTCACGATCTACCTTGAGGGGCTGCCCGCATATAACTGGACCTCGCCCGACGATCAAGTCGAGCGTCAGGCGATCTCGCTGAAAACCATTGTCGACGCCGCAATGCAGCCGGGATTCATGCCGGAGAAGTACGGGTACGACCTGCAAGCCACGGACTATTACGATCTGCTCGCCGACACCCTTGAGGGCGACCATCGTCAGCTGCCGGGCTACGCCGAGCTGAGCCGTGGATTCGTGATCGAATACTTCAACGGCTACACCGACAGCAGCGATCTGCTGGTGCTGTGGGACGAGGCGCTGGATTATTCCAACTCATATAAGGTGCGGCTGTTCGACCGCGGGATCGTGCGAACTGTCGAGCCGGTATATTTTGACGGCGACGGTGCGGTCGAGGTCGCCTCGGCCTCGTCAAGCAACGCCGCGCGGATCGAGCTGCACGGCATGCCCGCGGTGAAAATCGATGGGCGCCAGGCAGTGCGACTGCACCATGCGGTGCGCGACGCAAATCTGGACGGGTTCGATCCCAAGCAACGTCAATACGTGATCAACCTGTGCTACGGCCTGCCCACAGGCCAAGTCAATCTGCTGGCCGATAAGCTCGGCGCGCGGATTTTCGATCTGCCGCAGTGGGACCGCAAGGCGCAGTTCAACCTGCACCAGGGCTATTTGTACAACGACGAAAACGGCAAGCTTGGCCTGGGCTGGGACGGCCGCGAGCCCGATGATGGGCTGTTCGTAATCGAGCAGGCCGACGGCCTACGCCTTGAGGTTTACGACGTGACCCGGCCGCAGCTCTAAGCTGCCACAAGGCACGCGAGCGGATCATAATTATTGTCCAACGATGCTCTCCGCGACGCGGGATTGGTCGTTGTCAATAACCAATCGCAGTGCGCGAGTTTTGCACCGGCTCAAAGCCGCCGCAAGGCACGCGAGCGGATCATAATTATTGTCCAACGATGCTCTCCGCGACGCGGAATTGGTCGTTGTTAATAACCAATCGCAGTGCGCGAGTTTTGCACCGGCTCTAAGCCGGTCGATAAAGCACGGCGCTGATGCGCTTAAGCACACCAGCGCCGTGGTTGGGTTTAGGGTGGTTAGTCTTCGTCGCCTTCGACCAACACCAGCTTGCCGCTCAGGTAGTCGTCGTAGGCCGACAGGTCGAGCATACCGTGGCCCGAGAGGTTAAAGACGATCGTCTCGGCCTTGCCCTCCTGCTTGCAACGCTCGGCCTGGCTCACCACCTCGGCGATGGCGTGGCAGGTTTCGGGCGCGGGGATGATTCCCTCGGTCCGTGCGAATGCAATGCCGGCCTTGAACACCGGACCCTGAGGCACGGACTTGGCCTCGATCAGTCCCAGGTCGAGCAGATGGCTGACCAGCGGCGCGGCGCCGTGGTAGCGCAATCCACCGGCGTGGATTCCCGGCGGAATGTAGTTGTGACCCAGGGTGTGCATCTTGAGCAGCGGCGTCATCTCGGATTTGTCGCCGAAGTCGTACTCGTATTTGCCCTTGGTCAGCGAGGGACATGAGCGCGGCTCGACCGCGATAATGCGCAGGTCGCGGCCGTTGATCTTGTCGCGTACGAACGGGAACGACATGCCGGAGAAGTTCGATCCGCCGCCGTGGCAGCCGATCACCACGTCGGGGTAATCGTTGGCGAGCTTGAACTGCTTGAGCGCCTCTTGGCCGATCACGGTCTGATGCAGCATTACGTGGTTGAGCACGCTGCCCAGGCCGTACTTGGTGTTCTCGGAGCCGATCGCGTCCTCGATTGCCTCGCTGATGGCGATCGCCAGGCTACCCGGGGTGTCGGGGAACTCGGCGAGCACCTTGCGGCCGGTCTCGGTGCGCTGCGAGGGGCTGGCAAAGGCCTGGGCGCCGTAAGTCTCCATCACCACGCGGCGGTAGGGCTTCTGGTCGAAGCTCACGCGCACCATGTAGACCCGCACCTTAAGGCCGAAGAACGACCCGGCCATGGCCAACGCGCTGCCCCACTGGCCCGCGCCGGTCTCGGTGGTCATGGTGTCGATTCCCTCGAGCTTGTTGTAGTAGGCCTGGGCCAGGGCGGTGTTGGCCTTGTGCGAGCCCACCGGGCTGACGCCCTCGTACTTGAAGTAGATCTTGGCCGGAGTGCCCAACGCCTTTTCAAAACGCGCGGCGCGGATCAGCGGCGAGGGGCGATACAGTGCGTAGGCCTCGCGCACCGGCTCGGGGATCGGGATTTCGCGCTGAGAGCTGATCTCCTGTTCGATCAGGCCGCGCGGGAACATGTGCTCCATCTCGTCGGGCTTCAGCGGCTCGCCCGTGCCCGGATGCAGCGGCGGCGGCGGCGGGGTCGGCAGGTCGGGCACGATGTTGTAGTAGTTTTGCGGACTGTCCTCGAACGGTAGTTCGAATCGGATCGGTTTCATCTGGTGTCTCCCTTCGGGTTTTCACGCCCTAATAAAAAACCCGCCCCGAGTTGTTCGGGGCGGGTCGCATTCGGCGTATTTGACTGGTTTTCAGCCCACGCGCGCGCCGCCTATGGCAGTCCACCACCACCAGTCGTTAAGAACGCGGGTTTGGGCTTTGTCGATCATTGCAACGATATATACGGAATTTTGACGCAGCTTGTCAAGCGTTGATATCAATCACCTGGCCGTCGTAGGCCGGGCTGACGTTGCGCGGCAGTCGGCGCTCGAGCTCGGAGTGCTTGACGTGGTGGCTGATGTGCGTCAGCAGCGCGCGGCGCGGCGCGATGCGCTCGATTTCGGCCACGGCCTGGTCGAAGCTAAAGTGCGTGGGGTGCGGGAACGGTCTTAGCGCGCCGATGATCAGCAGATCGAGGTCGTGCAACATGTTGCGGCTCGAGCGCGGCACGCCCGAACAGTCGGTAAGGTAGGCGATCGGCCCTACGCGGTAGCCGACGATCTTCATCTTGCCGTGGGCGATCGGCACCGGCGCGATCTGCAGGCCGAACAATTCGAACGGCCCCTGCACCTCGTTTGGAGTCAGCCCGGGCAAACCGCCTCCGGCCTGCGTCGCCCCGCCAAAGATGTAGTCGAAGCGGTGCTTGATGTCCTCGATGCTCACCGGGCTGCCGTAGATCGGGATCGGGCCGCCCTTGATGAAGTTGAAGGCCCGCAGGTCGTCGATGCCGTGCACGTGGTCGGCGTGGGTGTGGGTGTAGAGCACGGCGTCCACCTGCTCGATGCCGCAAGCCAGGGCTTGGGTCCGCAGGTCGGTCGAGGTGTCGATCAGCAGACATTGGCCCTCGTGCTCGATGTAGATGCTCGAGCGCATGCGCTTGTCGCGGTGATCAGATGAGCTGCAAACCGGACAGTGGCAGCCGATAACCGGTACGCCGATGCTGGTTCCGGAGCCGAGGACGATCAATCTCAAGTTGTGTTCTCCCGAACGTTCGCTCCCCCTGCTGGGAACGATTACAGCCTACCACATTGGGTAAAAAGGGGAAGCGGCTGCGTTCAGGCTAGAACTTGACCTCGGTTACCTCGAACTCGCGCAGTCCGCCGGGAGTGCGAACGCGCGCCAGGTCGCCCACGTGCTTGCCGATCAAAGCCTGCGCCACCGGGGACTCGATCGAGAGCAGGCCGCGTTTGGCGTCGGCCTCGTCCGCACCGACGATGCGGTAGATTACCTCGGCGCCGCTGTCGATGTTCTCCATGGTCACCGTGGCGCCGAACACCACCTTGTCGCCGCTGAGGGTCGAGGTGTCGATCACCCGTGCCCCGGCCAGCTTCTGCTCGATATCGCGGATGCGGGCCTCGAGCAGCCCCTGGGCGTTCTTGGCCTCGTCGTACTCGGCATTCTCCGACAGGTCGCCGTGCTCGCGCGCCTCCTCGATGTCGCGCACGATCCGCTGTCGATCATGGTACTTAAGCTGGTTCAGCTCAGCCTTGAGCATTTCGAAACCACGCGTGGTCATCGGAACCGAGTTGGTCATCGTCCGGTACACTGCGCTGCGCGGGCGCTACGCTCGGCGGCGCTGGGATCGTTCGCGGCAACGGCCAACTTGGCGGCCAGGCGCAAAGCCCTGCAAAAGCCCGGATCCACGCTGGTCGCCTTGTCTAAAAACTCGAGGGCCGCTGCGCTTCGGCCTGAGCGCGAGGCCATCAGCGCGTCGACGAACGTGGCGTAGGCGCTGAGGTTGTTGGTCGGAATACTCTTCATCCGCGAGTGCGCGCCGGCGTCGAGCACCACGTTACAGACCTGCGCCAGGCTAAGTACGATTTCGTCGCAACTGGAGAAGAACTCCTTGTACATCGAGACCCCGTTGGTGCCGATGATGATGTTGCCGCGCTGGCTGTCGTAGATCCGTACTTCGAGGTTCAGGTAGCCGCCTGAGCGTTCGTAATAGCCGCAGAGCATCACCTCGGCGTCCAGGTTTTGGCCCGTGCGTTTGATTACTTCCTGGCCCTCGAAGATCGACGGGTCGAAGCTCGACGAGCGGATCTGCTCGTGGACCAACGCCGGATCGACCAGGTCGAACACGCCCGCGGCCGCGATTTTGTACTCCAAGGCGTCGACGAGCATCGGGCCGATGTAGGCGAAATCCGGATTCAGCGACTTGTTGACGAACGGCAACACGGCGACCTTGATCGGCGCGTCAACCGGTTGATCCACGGCGGCCGCCGGGCCGCAGATCAGTACGAGCAGGATCGACAATGCCGCAATACAGGCGAGTTTTTTCATACAGGGCAAGTTCTACCCGCTTCGCCCGTGCCTCGTCAAGGTTGCGTTGCGGCAGTGCAATCCGTGGCCGCAATCCCCTATAATCTTGTTTCGACAAAACCTGCCCGGAGGAATCCCAAGTGCGCCTGCTTTCGCTGATCCGCGAGCTGTGGACCCATCTGCCGGCCTGGTTCTTTTTATTCACGGTCGGCAGAATCACTCTAATCAATATCACCTCGCTGCCCAACGGGCCGCGCCACGAGTGGGCCTGGACCGCGGCCGCGCCGATCCTGGTCGTGCTGATCTACTATTGGCGCAGGCTCGATATGCAAAAGGGGCTGGGCCGCGCCCAGGACCTGTTCGGCGTGGTCACGCTGGTGGCAATGGCCGCGGTGCTCGGGCCGTACTACCTGGCGCCCGAGGCCTCGGCCGCGCTACGCCCCGGCGGCTCGCCCAACGCTGCGCTGGTCTGGGCCCACGAGATCACGACCTTCGTCTGGGTCGGACTGCTGGTGCTGCATTGCCTGTGGTTCCGCGGCTGGCGCGGAGTGGTGATGTTCTATGTGATCGGCCTGGCCTACGGTACGGCGTTGGAGAGCTCGGGCACGGTCAACGGCTTCTTCTACGAGCAGGGGTACAACTACGAGTTCGGCCGCGAGTACTTCGCGCCGCTGGCCACGATCTTGGGCTGGACCACGGTATTCTACCCCACGGTGCACATCGCGCAGACGATCTGGCGCGGCACCAAATCCAGGCCGCTGCTGATCGGCATTACCGCGGCCACGGCCGGTACGCTGCTGGACCTCAACGTCGATCCGGTGGCCACCGAGGCGCACCTGTGGTTCTGGAACGATCTGCTGGCCCAGGGCCCGCACTTCTGCGGCGTGCCGCTGCTCAACTTCGCATCGTGGTTCTTCGCCCTGGTGCCCTTTGCCACGTTCCTGGTCTGGATCGAGGGGCGCGGCGATTGGTCGACCCTGCGCAAGTTCGCAACCCTGGCCGTGGCCGTGCCGGTAAGCCAGGGGATCAGCGGCGTGTGCCTGGTGGTCTGCATGTGGCTGATCGAGGGCTGGGGCGGCCCGACCCTGACCATCCTCCGCCAGGGCCTGGGGCTCGGCGGATAGGGTTGTGTTAATATCCGAAAAATTATCCGTCGGGGCTGGATGATGCGTGGAATCTGGCTGTTGGTGATCCTCTCGGCGCTGCTGGCGCTGTGTCTGGCAGCGGGCTGCGAATCAGACAACGACGATGACGACGACGAAGTTGCGGACGACGAATCCGAGGATGACGACTCCGGCGACGACGATCTGGGCGATGACGACGACGGCGGGCCGTACTACGACCCGGGCTGGGTCGTGCCCATGGACGTGCTCGATCCGGTGCGCGACCGCAGTTGGGCGCGCGGGATCATCCACGCGCATTCGATCTATTCCCACGACGCGTGCGACAACAAACCCGAGGGCAACACCGAGTGCCTGATGCAACTGCGCCAGGCGCTGTGCGACACGCGTCAGAACTACCTGATGCTCACCGACCACGCGGACAGCTTCGCGGAGCACGAGTTTCCCGACGTGCTGCTCTATTTGCCCGAGTACGGCGATCGGCTGGTCTACGACGACGAGGATCGGCCCGCGGCCAACCTGATTCACTGCGCAGACGGCAGTTCCGTCACCGTGGCCGTGGGAACCGAGAACGACTTTATGCCGGTGCACATGCACCAGCACCTCGATGGCACGGTGCAGGAACGCTATGCGCTGTACGACGCGCGGGACTCCGCCTCGGCCGAGCAGTTGCGCGCTCTGGGCGCTTCGCTGATTGTCAATCATCCCGAGGGCTGGTCGATCGACGAGCTCAAAACTCTGGCGCCCGACGGGGTCGAGCTGTTTAACCTGCACGCGGCCATCGATCCGGACAACCGAGCCGACTTGGGCCTGCCCGGCCTGGACTTTGTCGACGACCTGCTGATCTTCCTGCTCGATCCACTGACCCCGCATCCCAACCTGGCGATCATGACCTTCTGGCCGCAGACCCAGGCCTGGAACGAACGCTGGGACGCGCTGCTGGGCGTGCAGCGCTGCTACGCGGTGGCGGCCACGGACGTGCACCGCAACGCGCTGCCCTTCCCGCTTTCCGACGGCGAGCGCGCCGACGGCTACCGCCGGATGATGCAGTTCTTCTCCAACTACCTGTTGGTCGACGACCAACAGTTGGCCTCGTACGAGGACGCGCTGGACAGCGGGAGGATGCTCTCGGTCTTCGAGTTCCTCGGCTTCCCGATCGGCTTTGACTTCCGCGCCCAGGACGCCAAAGGGGTCTACGAGATGGGCCAGGAGGTGCCGTGGTCGGAGGGCCTGACGATCAGCGTCAGTCTGCCTGAGCCGTTCTACATCGACCCCAACGGGCCGCAGCCCGAGGTCAGTCTCGAGCTGGTGCGCATCGACGAGCTGGGCAGCGAGGTGGTGGCATCCTCGGATACGCAGATCGAGTATCAGGTCGAGGGTCCGGGCGTGTTTCGCGCGGTGGCGCACATCGTGCCCCTGCACCTGATTCCGTTTTTAGGGACCAGCCCGGAGCTGTTCATCCGCGACTACCCCTGGATCTACGCCAACCCGATCTACATTAGATAGTGGCTCATAGCCGCCCTAGTTGATGTTGGCCATGGCCTGGAGTCGGTTGGCGTCGATGCTCAGCCTGGTGCGCGAGAGCTTGCCGATCACCCCTTGGCGTTCAAAGGCGGAGAGCACTCGGATGCAGGTCTCGACCGTTGTGCCCACCAGGTCGGCGATTTCCTGCCTGGTGTAGGGCAGAGTGATTTCGGGCAGAGGTCGACCGCCACCCTGATCGTTGGCGATCTTGAGCAGCAACGTTGCGATGCGCTGATCCACCCGATTGGTGGACAGGCCGGTGATGCGGTCCTCAAAATCGCGCAGCCTGCTTCCGACCTCCGAGGCCAACTCCAGGCTCAATCCGGGATTGTTGCGCAAGAGCAGGCGGAACAGCGGCATGTTGATCTGCAGCACGGTGGTCGGTTCCATGGCCACGGCCGAGTGGGTCGAGGGTCGGGCGTCGATGGCCGATAGCTCTCCGATGGTGTCCACGGCGTGAAACACGCCGAGGATCGTCTCCGAGCCGTTTGACGCATACTTGATGAGCTTGATCCTGCCCGAGACGATAAGATAGAGCGATATAAGCTCCGAACCTTCCATGTAGATCACGTCGTTGCGTCGAAAGCTCAACACTCGGGATTGGCTGGTCAGGTCGCCTAGCTTGTCAGCCGGCACCAAAGACAACAGCCTAGAAGACTCAATAATTTTCTGGTACGCAAAATTCATTTCCATGCCCTCCATACAAATAAAGATATAGCGATGATCGTGCCATGAACGGGATAGGTAGTAATTAAGTTGAGCCGCTTATGTATGATGGCGATATTTGAAAGTAATCCGGCTTACACTTTTTCGGCCGTAGGGAGCTGTTCCAGGCCCTCGATCGACAAAATGAATAATAATCTACACACGGGTTGGGGAATTTTGTGTACTATTGTACAGATGGTTGAGAAAATGGCCTCAGCGTTCGGATTTAGTACGGTCGATGTCTATCCCGAACTTTTTCAGCCGATACAGCAGAACGTGGCGCTCGATGCCTAAAAATCGCGCGGCTCGACTCTTATTGTTGTTGGTGCGCTGCAATACGTCCTGGATGATCAGGCGTTCGATCTGCTCCAGGTCCACACCTTGCTCGGGCAGCACGAAGCTGAATTCGTCGACCGGTTCCTGGGAAAAACCCTTAAGGCCTGCGCCGGGCATCAGGCCTTGCTGCAACTGGTTGAGGCTGATGTGCTCGGAATTGCTCAAGTGCACCAGTCGCTGGGCGAAGTTCTCCAGCTCGCGTACATTTCCCGGCCAGCTGTAGGCCGCCAGCCGCCGGTCGACCTCCGGCTCGACCGTGAACCTGTCGCCGCCGTATTTTTTAATAAAGTATCGCAGCAACAGCGGCACGTCCTCGATCCGTTCGCGCAAAGGCGGCACGTGGATCGGGATCACATTCAGCCGATAGAACAGGTCCTCGCGAAAGTTCTTGTTGCGTACGGCCTGTTTCAGGTCGGTGTTGGTGGCCGCGATCACCCGCACGTCGATGTTCTTGGGCTGCCGGGCGCCGATCGGATCGACCTGGCGTTCTTGGAGCACGCGCAGCAGCTTGGACTGCAACTCCATCGGCATCGATCCCACCTCGTCGAGAAAGATCGTGCCGGTGTGCGCCAGTTCGAACTTACCCTTTTGCTCGCGCACCGCGCCGGTGAACGAGCCCTTGGTGTGGCCGAATAGTTCGCTCTCGAGCAAAGTGGCGGGGATCGCCGTGCAGCTCAGCGCCACGTAGGGCTTGGCCGAGCGGTCCGAGAGGCCGTGCAAGGCCGAGGCGATCAGCTCTTTGCCCGTGCCGCTTTCGCCGGTGAGCAACACCGTGGCATTGGTCGGACCGATGCGCTCCACCAAATCCAGTACATTGAGCCAGGTCTTGGAGCTTCCCACCAGGTCGGCGCGTTTGCGGTCGGCCAGGGCGCTTTTCAGCCGCAGATTGTCGTGGGCCAGCGCGGACTTGTCAAAGGCCCGGCGCACGGTGAACACCAGATCCTCGCGCGTAAACGGTTTGGCCAAATAGTCCTGCGCTCCCAAACGCATCACGCGTACCGCCTCCTCCACCGAACCGTAGGCGGTCATAATAATTACTTCGGTTTGGGGCGCCTGGTCCTTGATCGATTTGAGAACTTCCTGGCCGCTGATCCCGGACATCTTCAGCTCACACAGCACGACCATGTGCCGCCGTTCGAAGAACGTGGCCAGGCCCGCGCTGCCGCTGGTGGCCGAATCAACCTCATAGCCCTCTTGTTCGAGGACCTTGCTGATCAACTTGCGTGTGCCGATATCGCTGTCGATCACCAGCAGTTTGTTTTTCATCGTCTATTTCCTTGCCCGAGTCCAACTGTACAATATTCTACACCCCACAACGATCATTTTATGGAAATTGTTAAATCAAGAATCAGTCCGCGATCGGCAGCCACTGATCCAGGTCGATCACCAACAGTTTGTAGTGGTTGGCAACGGTCAGCCGTTGGGCCGCGAGGTCCACGGCGGGCAGACGGCAGCGCCGCAGGCCGGTGCGGACCGTGGCGACCAGTTCCCCTTTTGCAGGGTCAACAGCGTAGAGCTCGCCGTTGAAGTAGTTGATCAGGTAGTACAGGCCGCGTTGCGGGTCATAGGCGCCCTTGCGGATGCCCATGTCCAGGTCGATCTCGCGAACGGTGGCCAGGGTCTGTGGGTCGAGTACCAGCAACTTGCCCGGCACCGTGAGGATCGCCAGCAGCAGCGGCGGATCGCCGACCACGTCGAGGTTGATGAATCCGGCGACCGGGAACAGCGGGCGTTGAGCCTTGATCTCGCCGGTTTGCGGATTCCAGCGCGTGAGCCGACCGAAGAACATGTGGTGCCAGTCCAGCCGCACCAGGTCCTCGCTGGCGGGCAGCGGCGCGATGTCGTCGGTCATGCGCACGAACCCCTGCTGCTCGCCGGGCAGCAGGGAGGTGATCTCCCAACTGTCGATATTGATCAGCCGCGCGTCCCCGTTATCAAAGGTCGAGACCAGGCGTCGGCCCGGCTGATCCAAATGCAAATAGCCCTGGGCGTCGGTCTCATTAAAGACCAGCAGGCTCTCCAGCTGTTGGGAGGTCGGGTCAAAGGCAAACAGCTCCGGCCCCAGTCCCAGCAGATAGCGCGGCCCCTGTTCGGTTTGCAGCACTTGGTAAGTTGAGCTGGACTCCCGCGCCGACTCGTAGTTGGCCAAAATTTTGCCCGAGCCATCGACCAGATAGGCCAGCGCCTGATGGAAGTGCGGGGCCAGCAGGTAGCGGTTGCCCTCGATCGGAATCGCGAATGTGATCTGCTTCAGCGGCACATCCAGCCAGCGGAAGCCCGGTCCGCTGCGCGGCCGACTGACCTCCCAGACCTGCGAGCCGATGCTCAAGGCCACGGCCAGCCCGCACAGCCCGATCAGCATGCGCATCAGGCCGGCCCGGCCCAGGACCGCGTAGAGCGCACCGATCAGCACGAATCCCGCTGCCGCGGACCAGGCGACCCACGGCGGACGGCTGTCCAGGGTCGGCGCTGTCCAGACGATCAGTCCGACGAACAGTGTGGCCCAGCCGATCAGCTCCGGCGCGCCCAACGGCCGCCGCGGACGGGCCAGGGTCAGGGTCGCGGCGCACAGTACGGTAAGCGCCAGTGCCCACGGTGCGGCGAGCAGCACGAACACCGCGAACTTAAAACTCTCCCACAGCGCAATCAGCACGACGAGCACGAACGCTGCGGCGAACAAGTGGCGCTGGAACATCGCGACCGCGCTCAACGCAATCAGCGCGACCAGCGTCCACAGCGGCGGCATCTCCTGGGCCGCGTGCACGTACAGCAGCAACGCCAGGCTCAACAGGACCAGCGGCCGGTGGGCCGCGATCTGGTAGCCGCGCAATAAACTGCGTCCGGCGCGAGCGGCCTTTTGCCGCAAAGCCCGTCTATGCCTGCGGTTGTTTTCCAGCGACCCTCTCCGTTAAAAAATGCGGGCCGGTCAGTGTCTGGTGGTGGTGGTCTCGAGCAGGGCCTCGGCCGCCAGCTCGGCGTTGCCGGTGTGGGGATTGTCCATCACGATCACCCGCTCGAAGTAGTAGCGCGCGGTATCGACCTCGCCCGCGTCGAGCAGCACCTCGCCCATGCCGTACAGCGCGTGGTCGTGGCTGGCCGATACGTAATCCTCGGCCTGGGAGTCGAACAGCTCGAGCGCCTCGCTAAAAAGTTTCATCGCCAGCTCGGGGTCGTCGTCCACGAACAGCGCGATGCGGCCCAGGTTGGACAGCGCCTGGCCGCGACCGTTGGGCGTGTCGGGGTGTTGCAGCGACTGGGTCAGCAGTTCCTGCGCAGTGTCGTACTCCTCGAGGTCCTGGTAGATCGTGCCGAGCTTACGCAGGTAGAAGCCGACCAGCTCGTCCTCCCCACAGTTCTCCTTGGCGCGCCAGTAGTAGTCGATGGCCGTGCGCAGATTGTCCAGCTCCAGGTGGCATTGGCCGATGCGGCCGTAGGCCTCGGAGATGTCCGGCCGGTCGGGGTATTCGGTCTCGAAGGTCTTGAAGTGCGGCAGCGCCCGGCGGATGTTGGCCGTGAATCCCTCGCTGTCGCCCTCCTCGTCAGCGTCGAAGGCCTTGAAAATCGCGATGTAGCCCAGCAGCAGCAGGGCCTCGGGCCGATCGGGATGCTCCGGGGGGCCTGCGGCCACGGCCTGCAGGTGAGGCAGAGCATCGTCGTAGTCGCCGCGCTCGTAGTAGGCGCTGCCGGTGAGGAAGCGCACCTCGATGTCGATCTCGGGCTCGAGCCCATTACTGCCCAAATCGCCGAGGATCGACAACGCGCGATCATAGTCGCGGTTGTCGATCAGCTCGTCGGCCTTGCGCAGCAGACTTTTCTGGTCTTGTTGGTACATCCCGTCTTTTACCTGATCTTCATTAGAGCCGAACCGTCGGCCGTTGGTCTGGCTGAATTATCGGCAGGCGCACATCCAAGGTCAAGCCGCGGGCGTAATGCGCTTTGCACGGCGCGCCGCATCCCGCGTAATGTCCTACGCGTCGGCAACTTTGCGGGCGCGGGACAAGTCTTGGTTATTCGTGAAGTTGTCCACGATACGAGCTTGTGCGGCAGCAGATGGTATGCTATTAGCATTACGCCTTTGATGGGTGAATACATGGGTCTGATAAACACAATCCTCAAGAAATACTTCTGGGC
>JAVCCG010000120.1 GCA_030765605.1 Candidatus Alcyoniella australis | reverse complement strand
TAGAAACCCGTGACGTCGCCGCCGCCGCCGACATCGCGCATGCTTAAACCTTGGACTGCGTTGGGTCGGGTTTGTGCGCCTCGACCACATAGCCCGCAGCGAGCAGGGCGTGAGGGTCGAGCAGCCGGTCCAGCAATAGCGGTGGCCAAAGCAGCAGCGCGTAATTGAACGCCAGGCCCAGCTGCCGCAGCAGTGGAACGGGCCAGGTCAGCAGCAGCAGCGCGGTGCTCAACTGATGTGCAATGAAACACAGCGCTCCACCCGTGGGCTCGATCGCGCGAATCTCGAAGCCGGTGGCGCTCAGTAGATGCTCGAGGCCGAAGCGCGTAAAGCGCCAGTAGTCGTGGGGCACCTCGTGCAACCGCGAGAGGTGCGGCGCGCTGAGCAACAGATCGCCTCCGGGTTTGAGTACGCGATGCAGTTCCGCCAGGGCCGCTGAGGGGTCGGGCACGTGTTCCAGCACGTTTGCGCACAGCGCCAGGTCGTAGGACTCGTCGGCCGCCTCGGGCATGTGTTGCAGGTCCGCCGAGATGTCCGGTGCGCCGGGGCCGTCGGGTAGGTCCAGGGAGGTGTAGTCCGCGCCGTTGCGCTCGATCAACACGCGGTAGGGCGAAAGTCCGGCGCCCACGTCCAGGCAGGCGCCGCGCGACAGGCGCTGCAGCCGCGGGACCAGCGCGCGGTGTACGCTCAGCCGTAACGCACTCAGCCAATGATAGTGACCAGCGGCCACCAACCCGCGTTCGATGTCGCGTCGCACGCGCAGCATCCAGCCCATTCGCGTCAGCTCCCCGTCCGAAGTTGCGCTGTTGAGGTTATCACGGGCCGTTATCCCGCGCGCCGTTGCGGGCTTCGGGCAGCAGCAGCGCCAAGGAAAATGTCATCAGGTCGCCGACCAGCGACCACAGCCGCGCGGCGATGGAAAGCGCCGCGGCCAGCGACGATCCGAGCAGGCCGGCCAGAAACGCGGTCATTGTCCCCTCGCGCACGCCCAGACCGCCGGGCACGATCAGCGCCCAGAAGCCGATCAGCTGGGACGCTGCGAACGCGCGAACGATATAGGCGTACTGCCCGGGATCGACCTTGATCAGCGATAGGATCAGCAGCCAGAACGACGTCCCGGACAGCACCCAGACCACAAAGCTCAGCCCCGCGCTACGCAGCACGGTCAGGGCGTCGATTTCCAGCAATATCGGATCGCGGCCCATCCGCGCCAACAGCGCGTTGGCCATGCGCTCGAGCAGCACGCGTAGGGGCAGGGCCAGGGCGGCGATTCCCAGAACGCCGACCGCGATCAGCGCCAGCGCCTCAAAGCGTTGGCCGCACAAGATTGCCGCCAGACCCCAGTACAGCAGGCCGCACAGCGACATGATCAGCGCCAGCGCCACCTGCGCTCCGGCGGCCCGTCCCGCGTTGCCGCCCCGACGCTTCAACAGTACGGCCACGCCGACCACCGACCAGATCTTGCCCGGCAGATATTTGCCCATCTGCGCCAGGAACAGCGCCTTGTAGATCGTGCGCAGGGGAAGCTTGAGCGCGGAATTGTCCACCAGCACCTTGAGCGCCAGCGCGTATACCGGCGACTCGATCAGCAGCAGCAGAGATGAAAGGGCCAGTAGGCCCGGTCGGAAGCGCCAGTCGTATGCCAGCACCGCGGGCAGGTCGGAGAGGACCGCGCGCAGCACGAACAGCAGCACCGCCAGGCCGGCGAGCAGGCCGGCCAAATGCCACAACCGCGCGGATCGCGGTCGAGGGGAAGTTTTATCACTATCCACAGCGCAGCGAGTATTTCACAAAACGCCATGCTTTCAAATAACTGCTATAATCCGCGCCATGTCAGAGCAATACGCCGATTTCTATTGCGGCAAGGATGTGCTGATCACCGGTGGACTGGGATTCATCGGCAGCACACTGGCTCACGTGCTGCTGCCGTTGGGCGCCAAGGTCACGCTGGTCGACAGCCTGATCCCGCAGTACGGCGGCAACCCGGCGAACATCGCGGGCATCGAGGATCAGGTTTTAGTCAACATCGCGGATGTGCGCGACCAGTATGGGATGAACCATCTGGTCAAAGGGCGCGACGTGATCTTCAATCTCGCCGGCACCCTGAGCCACATCGACTCGATGCTCGACCCCTATACCGACCTAGAGATCAACTGCCGCGCCCAGCTCTCGATCCTCGAGGCCTGCCGTCATAACAATCCCGAGGTGGTGATCCTCTTTGCCGGGACCCGCGGCCAATACGGTCGCGCCTGCCGCCTACCCGTGGACGAATCGCACCCGATGGATCCGATCGACGTCAACGGCGTGAACAATATGGCAGGCGAGGCCTACCACCTGCTGTACCACCGCTACTACGGCATTCGCGCGGTGAGCCTGCGCCTGACCAACACCTACGGGCCGCGGCATCAGATGCACCACTCGCGCCAGGGAATTATCAACTGGTTCGTGCGGCTGGCGCTGGAGGGCAAGCCGATCCCGATGTTCGGCGACGGCAGCCAGGTGCGCGACGCCAACTTCGTGGACGACGTGGTGCAGGCCTTCCTGCTAGCCGGGTGCACTGACCAGGCCTACGGCAAGGTCTTCAATCTCGGCGGCCTCGGTCCGTGCCCCCTGATGCGGATCGCCGAGCTGATCGCCCAGCTGGCCGGCAGCCCGGTAGTCGAGCCGACGGACTACCCCGGCGAGCGTCGCGGTCTGGAGATCGGCGACTACCGTGCGGACTGGAGCAGGGCCGCGCAGATTCTCGGCTGGCAACCCACGGTCGAGCTGCGTGACGGGCTGGAGCGCACTGTGGAGTATTACCGCACGCACCGCGACCTCTACTGGTAACTTTGTAGAGTCCGTAGGTCGCGCTGCTTCCCAGGGGCGCTATGAATAATCCGAGCAAGAAGAAGCTGCCGCGCAACGTGCGTGCGTTGGGCGTGGTCTCGCTGGCCAACGACGCGGCCTCGGAGATGATCGTGCCCTTGCTCCCGGCGTTCGTGGTCGGCGTGCTGGGACTGGGTCCGGCGTTCCTCGGCGCGATCGAGGGGCTGGCCGAGTCCACGGCCTCGCTGCTCAAGCTGGTTTCCGGCTGGTACTCGGACCGCGTGCGGCGGCGCAAGCCGCTGGCGGTCTTCGGCTACTCGCTGTCCAATCTGTTGCGGCCGTTGATCGGTCTGGCAACCGCCGGTTGGCACGTGCTGTTCCTGCGTTTTTTCGACCGCGTGGGCAAAGGGATTCGGACCAGCCCGCGCGACGCGCTGCTGGCCTCGGAAGTCGAGGAGGGCCAGCGCGGCAGGGCCTTTGGCTATCAGCGGGCTTTGGACAACCTCGGCGCGGCCATCGGGCCGCTGCTGGCCGCGGGCCTGCTGCTGCTGTTTCCCGGCAACCTGCGGTTGGTGTTTGTACTCTCGATCGTTCCCGGGGCCGCGGCCGTGCTGATCCTGACGCGTTACGTGCGCGAGCGGCGTCCTGAGCAGGTCGTGGCGCCGCCGGTCCAGACCCAGGCCGAGGTCCAGGGCTCGCCGCTGGCCGGGGGAGTGCCGCGCGGCGCGTTTCGCACTTACCTGTTCGCGGTAGTGCTGTTCACCCTGGGCAACTCATCGGACGTGTTCCTGGTGCTGCGCGCCCAGGATCTGGGCGTGAGCCTGGCCCAGGTGCCGCTGCTGTGGATGTTGCTTAGTCTGGTGCGCGCCCTGGCCGGAACCTGGGGCGGAGCGGTCTCGGACCGCATCGGCCGTCGCCGCACGATCATCGTCGGTTGGGGATTATACGCCGTGGTCTACCTGCTGCTGGGCCTGGCCACAACTGCCTGGCACGTCTGGGCGTTGTTCGCGGCCTACGGCATGTACTACGCCCTGGTCGAGGGGCCGGAGCGGGCGCTGGT